>CABTZX010000032.1 GCA_902489445.1 uncultured Bacteroidales bacterium | reverse complement strand
TGAAAATACTCTATAGACTTTTTCGGAAAACTCTATAGACTTTCCTCGGATGCCCTATAGACTTTTCCCGGATACCTCCATAGAACCGCTCGGACAGTATGGGAGTAACGATTTGATTGTATGTGAGACCCGATTTGTTAGTATGGGAGAAACACTCCGTTCCCATCGTACTACCGCTCTGACTTCTCAGTAGAAAAGAACGCGCACGTACATGGATTTCTTGATGAAGGTGCGCAGACGCGGGGCTGGTCCTTTGGTAATAAGTGCGCAAATACAGGGGTGAATAAGTATGAGGGTGCGCTGAGGGGGACGCGCTGGTGCGGAGAAGTGAGGGGCTATGTGCGCTGGGGTGGAGTGGCGCATGCGTGGGGTTGTGGGTGAAGGGGCGGTGCGGTGGGGGCAGGAGATGGTTGGGTGCGGACGATATGTTCGTAGGAGTGTATCTGAATTTATCGGAACCAATCGGAATTAATCGGAGGTTATCGGGTTGGTTCTGATAAGGTCTGATTTTATCTGATAAGTTCCGATCAACTCCGAGAGGGAAGATATCGGCGCGGAGGGCTGCGAGGGTAGAGTGGCTCGTCGGTAGAAATGCGATAAAGAAAGGCCGTGAGAGGGCGGAGGTCAGCAACGGAGAGGGCGCAGTTCAGCAGTGGAGAATGCGCAGTTCAGCAGTGGAGGGCGCCGGTCAGCTGCGCTACAGAGCTTAGGTTCTTGCGCCGAAGGTAGTTGGCGAGTTCATCGGGAAGTTCGGCACAGAGAGATGGATTGACGAAGTTCGCAGTACCAATCTGCACGGCGGATGCACCCGCTAAAAGGAATTCCACTACATCGTTGATACAGGCAATGCCTCCCAATCCCACAACGGGTATCTGTACGGCGTGGGCAACTTGCCATACCATACGTAAGGCAACCGGCTTTACGGCAGGTCCGGATAGTCCGCCGGTAACAGTAGAAAGCAGAGGACGCCACGTTTCGGCATTAATAGCCATTCCCATTAGCGTATTGATGAGCGATAAACTATCGGCTCCGGCAGCTTCGGCAGCACGCGCTGTAGCGGTAATGTCGGTTACGTTTGGTGATAGCTTTACCATAAGATGCTTGCTGTACCGCTTACGTACCGCCGAAACTACCTTTTCAACGCCCTCGCAGGTTACGCCAAACGCCATTCCGCCCTCCTTTACATTGGGGCAGGATATGTTAAGCTCGATTGCGGGAATTGCTTCCAATTCGTCAATTCGTTCTGCCGCTTCGGCATATTCTTCTACATTTGATCCGCTCACGTTGACAATAATGGCGCAGTCATATCCCTTTATTTCAGGGTAAATATGCGTTACGAAGTAGTCAACCCCCTTGTTCTGCAAGCCAACGGCATTAAGCATTCCGGAGGGCGTTTCCGCCATACGGGGATAGGGGTTCCCCTCGCGAGGATGCAGGGTGGTGCCTTTTGTGACGAATCCGCCTAAGGAAGAGGGGGAAAGGAAGGGAAGGTACTCGGTTCCGTAGCCGAAAGTACCGCTGGCTCCCATTATGGGATTCTTCAGGAGAAGACCCTTTCCTAAATCGACTTGAGTGGTTAATTCCATAGGAGTAAATTGCCGTTAAAGACCGGACCTTCGGTGCAGCAACAGATGTTGCCTCGTGTGGTTGGTTCCACGCAGCAGAGGCAAGCACCGATGCCGCACGCCATTTTGTTTTCTAATGAAGCTTCACAGGGGATTTCTCTATCCTTGGCCCACGCAATTACGGGCTTCATCATGGCAAGCGGTCCGCAGGTATATAGGGCAGAGAAGCTCTCTGTCAGCACCGGATGATCGGTAACGCGTCCGGTAACTTCAAAGGAGCCGTCATCGGTAGTGCAATAAAGATTTCCCAATGTGGCAAACTGTTCCCGAAAAAGAAGTAGTGACTTGGTGCGTGCTCCAAGAAGAATGGTAGAAGTAATTCCCCTCTCTTTGAGTTGTTTTGCCAAAAGAAGTAGGGGAGCGGTGCCTACGCCTCCGCCCACCAGTATGGGGTGTTCGCCGGAAAAATCGTGCTCTAAGGTGAAGCCCTTACCAAGTGGCGCGATTAGATCGAGCATCGCTCCGGGTGCAAGTTGGCGCCAATAGTGCGAAGCTTTGCCTACTTCCTGAATAACCAAAAAGAGCGTTCCGCTTTCCGGAAGGTAATCGGCTATGGAAATGGGGCGCCGAAGCAGTACGCCCGGTGTATGTGCCGCCAACTGAACAAACTGACCGGCTTGTGGCGTAAACGATTCGCATAAGGGAGCGGGGATACGTACCTTTAGAAGATAGTACGCATCGTTTAGTTCTTCCCGACAGAGTAATTCGGCTTTAATCTTCTGCATAGGTTTCATTCTTGCCGTGCAAAGTTAACCAACTCAATAGTATTGACGTTTATAGGACGTAGAATAATATAAAACCGAGCACTCCGGTTACGCCAATCAGTAGAATAGGATGGATCCACTTCTTAATCATGGCAAGGAAAGTGAAGGCAAAGATGAGAAGGCTTTTATAATCGGGAAAGTTATCGGTTACTACTACCTGATCAAGGGAGAAAGTTCCCGGTTCGGCGACAATCCAATTGCCAATAAATCCGGCTCTAAGGGAAAGCATTAGTGCAGCAGCAGCAATCAGACCTACAGAAGCAGGGCGAATGCCGGTAAAGGCCGCATCCACCCAACGATTGTGACGTACTTTGGCAAAGGCGAGCGCAATGGCAATAACCATAATAAAGGAAGGAATGCATACTGCAACGGTAGCCAATATGGATCCCCACACGCTTCCAGTAACCGAATAACCCACATATGTAGCACTATTGATCCCAATGGGGCCCGGGGTAACTTGGCTTACGGCGATAATATCGGTAAACTGTTGTTCGGTGAGCCAAGCGTGTTTGGTCACAATTTCGTTCTGAATGAGCGAGAGCATGGCATATCCGCCTCCAAAACCGAATAGCCCTACTTTGAGGTAGACGAGCAGTAATTGCCAATAGATCATAGCGATTGCTTGCCTCCCGTTCGCTTTTTACTATCGGATTGAACGATGCGTTTCGCTTCAATAGTAGATTTTAGTAGCATGTACCCAATACCGGCAACGCCGGAGATGAGGATAACCCATACCGGCGAGAAGCTAAAATACCATACTGCAATAGCAACCACGATGGGAATAACCAACATATACGTCTTCATCCTCATCGCTTTCCAAATAGTAATTACAGGAATGGCAATCATTGCCACAACGGCAGGACGGATTCCTTTCATTACTGCATCCACAACGGCATTATCTCTAACCGACTCGAAAAATAGAGCGAGTACCAGAATGATAACGAACGATGGTAGGGTTGCACCCAGTGAAGCGGCCACGCCACCCGCGAGCCCTTTCTTGCGAAATCCGATGAAGGTGGACATGTTAACGGCAAATACGCCCGGAAGAGATTGAGCTACTGCAAACAGATCAAGGAACTCCTCTTCGGTAAGCCACTTATTGCGTTCCACAATGTCACGCTGAATAAGTGGCAACATAGCGTGCCCTCCGCCAAAAGTAAAGGAACCAATTCGGGCAAAAGTGAGGAAAAGCCGGAGCAGTAGGGGCATATCGCGCTAGAAACGCCCTCGTGCTGAACGCGAACTTTTATCCTGAGTGCGAGCTTTTCGTTGAGGAACTTGCTTCTTTTTAGCTGCCTGACGTTTAGCCCGTTCCGTTTTTTTTGCCGGTTGGGATGCCTCTTTTTCGGCAGGCTCAACCTTTGATTCACCGTTTTTACTGGATTCTTGCTTTTCCTCAAGGGATGCTTTTCGCCAAAGAGATGCATCAAAGGATGCTAATTCCGCCTCAATCCGAGCTTGTTCGCTACGAAGCGAATCGGGTGTGGGACAGTACTGTGCCAATGCTTTGCCTAAGCGGTTCTGCGTTTTGTATATATCTCCCTTGTAAAGTCCGCGCCGGAAGTAGCTGTCCAAAGATGCTGTATTGGCGTTATTTGTATCGGAAAGCATCACCTCTTCTGTAGCCAGATAGGGCTTGCAATCGCTATATTTGACCCAAAAGAGTGGGTAGCGGAGCATTTCGCCCGGGTTGATATCGTCCAACAGCACGGGGCACAGTGCCAGAACTTTAACATCGATGTTCCCGGCAATGGGATCGAAGTAGTACTCTTCCTTTAGATAGTAGGAACGAACTAAATCACCGGGTATATCCGCCGGAGCTACAGTGATTTTCTCCCCTTGCGCTTCGTACAAAATACCGAATCTGTCCAAAAAGTCCCGAAACTTTAGTCGATGAGCTTCATCGAACAGTTCTGCTCCATCCACATATTCATAGGCGGGCACTTTATCCTCCTCAATCAAACGGAAAAGTGTATAGAAGAGGTTTTGCCGTCCTTCCGCAGGGCGAGGCGGATAGTATAGCGCTGCGTTTTCTGCCGAATCGAGGTTTACTTCCCGGTAAATGATTCTCTTCCAAGGCGCATTCTCGGTTTCTTGGGTGAGAAGACGATTAAAGGCTTGCCGTCGAACGGATATACCGCCTTGAGTAGCCGTTTCGTCTTCGTTGCGTTCAGATAGCGTCCGGCGCTTTATGATGGGCCTTCGGGGTTGTTGGGTACGTACCGTATCCGCTTCGTTCTGAGCAATTGCCGTACGGGACAATGCCCCCGGAAGCAAAAGAAGCATTGTTCCGAGTAGCGCACCGCAACGCGCAAGGCTCCTTATAGGGTTCTTCATCATTTATCTATTGTGCCTAATTCCGGCATCATCTTACAATTACTTCAATTGTGGGTAATTTGCGTTCTACGCCATCGGGACCTTTCGCCACCACATCACTGATGTAGAAGCGTTTGCCACGGGATAAGTTCCGTATTTTGCTCTTTTGGCGGTCCGAAAAGTGGTTACCCGTTGCCACCTCAGGCATAGCGTTGCCCATTGCATCGAAAAAGGTTAACGAGAAGCGCTGTACCGTGTAGTTAACATCCAATATATCGTCATCAATAGCCGCCTTTATGCCGTCAGCTGCAAGTAACTCGCGCTTTCCGATGGCACCACCTTTAAATCGTTTTGAATTGCCGTTTGCATCAGCATATTCAATATAGGGGAGTGGGTCAGGCAGTCGACGTACTCTTAGCTTTGAAGTGGCCACTTGCGTAGCGGAACCGTTTTCGTTTCGTACGGAAACAGTGATTATAGCTACTTCTCCCACCTTATTGGGGCGTGCGATCCATACATCTCCTTTGCGAGTCAGCGTTCCATTAGACATAGTGGCGGAAATTTGCTGTTGCGCAACGCCCGGCACGGCTATAGAGAGAGGATTGTCAATACCGGCATAGAGTACGTTCATCAGCATGGGAGCCACGGATGCCATCGGTTCTGTAACAATGTACTCGCTTTTGAACGGATGGTGTACTTTACTTCCATCTCCTGCCGTGGTAACGATGTATCCTTCCAATGGGAAAGTTCCGCTACGGGGCGTAGAAGCAACGAATAACCCATCATCGGAAGCAGATAAGGTTTTACCGTTTACCACGATATCGGGTACAGCGGTTGAGTCGATACTGCTCATCACAATTCGAGCTCTGTAGGGCGTTCCCTGCATAACGATTCGGCTATCCGGTATTACCTGTGCCTGAATCTTATTAACGCGTAAATCGCCCACATCTATACTCCGAATCAGATGATTGAGTACTTCACCTTCCACACTGCGAACATCGTTTTGCAACTTAGTGAGCATAGTGACTGCCGCTATGGTAGGAACGCTTTCAAAGAGCGAATTTTCCCAGCTTAAGTTACCCTTAGGAGCAGTGGAAAGCGTTTCCATAATCATTTTCTTTTTGCTTTCATCTGTTACGGAAGAAACGCAAAGTGAGCGAAAACGATCCACCTTTTTGCGCAGTTGTACACCTTTGGGGTCGAGTGGGTTTAGCATAATTGCCGAGGGCGCATTCATATCGTCCTTGCGGTCGATATTCTTTACATCGCCTTTCTTACCATCGCTCTTTTGCACGATCAGTACTTTTGCCTCCTCAATGGCACTGTAAAGACTGTCCGCCACTTCTTGCAGTTCCTTTCCGCTTGCATAGGCTTGTGCAGCCTTGCCGGGGTATAGTTGATAAGCAAGGTTGAGTTCGTTTGCCGATTGGCGATTGCGTTGCATCGTTCCCTCCAGCATTGTGTCCAATCCACGTTCTACCCGGTCGAATCCGGTTAGCACGTCACCGGATACGTTTAGTGCCACCATAGCAATAAACACCAGATACATCAGATTGATCATCTTCTGCCGGTTCCGATTGCCGCTTGATCCTACTGCCATTGTTTACGTTTGCGTTATCAGATTTCTATTCCTTTGGGACAAAAGCGCTTGATTATCGTCTTTCGTCACTATCTGCGGAACGCCTTTCGTTTGGCATTTCGGTGTAACGGCTCGGAGTAGGGTAGTAAGGATCGCGGTATCCGCCTCGATCGTAGGGCATCGCTCCGGGAACTCCCATATTTACGGTCATAGCTTCCAGCAGACGGGCGTACACTCTGTTCAGCTCGCGCAACTGACGGGCAAGAGCGGCATTTTCCGAGCGGAACGCATCGCTATCCGCAAAGCTATCTGAGAAATTGCGCGCAATATCGTCCAATCGTCGGTTAATCAGCTCAATCGCGCTTACTTGTCCCTCTATATCTTTGAGTTGCGATTCGTACAACGTATTCAAACTGCCGAGATTATGGTTCAGCGATTCCATATGCTCCTGATACTGTTTTGCCTGCTTGCCAAGCTCTTCGGGGTTGGCTTTGAGCTGTTGCCACTGCGATAGTGTGGAGGCGCTCAGATCGCCTAACTCGGATAGCGTATCGATAGCTTGCGAAAGACGCGTAATGCTGGCACCCAAGCGCTGTACCTCCTCCTCAGGCAATCCGGCCAAACTGACTTGCTGCACGGTAGCCGGCGCAGCAGCACTATATGTATTTGATGCCGCGGGGCGCTCACTATTGTCCGCTTCAGTCGATTTCAGAGCGCGTTCCTCCGCTTCTTTTGCCTTACGACGCAGGTATTCGCGCCGAGCAACCATCTCTTCTTTGTCCATTGGGTTCTTGGAGTCCAATTCGGGGAATACCTGTTCCCACCGGTATTGTTCCTCCGGTTTTTCAAATCCGGAGATGAAAAACACCAAAAACTCCGTAATCATTCCGATGAAAAGCATCTGATCGCCGAACGGCCAGTGCAGTAGTTTGAAGAGCGCACCGATAATTACCACGGCTGCTCCCCAGCTGTAAGCCACGTTCAGCAGGCGGCGTCCCTTTTGGGAAGCCAAAAACATTTCCATCGAGTTTCTATAGGAACGATATCTTTTATGCATCATTTTGGATCGCGTTTTTTACTTCTTTTTCTTCTTTCCCTTGTTCGCCTTTTTAATATCTGCCGGCTTAAAGGAAACGGCACTGCGTACGCAGCGAAAACCTATATAGCTGCGTTGTTTATTTTGTAGCTCCTTGCCGCGGGTTGCCGATTGGATGAATCGTGCCACATCTTTCCACGAACCACCGCGAACTACCTTCTGTTTTAGCGGAAGCGGATCTTGCATATCGGCATCATAGCGTAGTTCCGGGTTGATGTCGTCCGTTTCCTTATACGCTGAGGCGGAATAAGCGGTTGAAGTCCATTCCGATACGTTACCCGCCATATCGTACAATCCGAAGTCGTTTGGCGGATAGGAGCCGGATTGTGCCGTAATTAGGTATCCGTCAGGCGTATAGTCGCCTTCGCCCGGTTTGAAGTTTCCGTTGTAGCATCCTCCGTCGCGATCCACATCTGCCGCCGTCCACGGGTACTTTCGGTTGCTGTCGCCGGCGCGGGCGGCGTATTCCCATTCCGCTTCAGTAGGCAGACGGAACGATTCAATCACTGTTCCCTCCGGAGCGTTTAGTCCTTTTTGGAAGAAACGGGAGCGCCATGCGCAGAACGCTTCTGCCTGTTCCCACGAAACGCCCACTACCGGATAATTATCGTAACCGGGGTGATTGAAGTAAAGGCGCGCATACTGTTCGTTGTGCGCATTCGGAAAATCGTTCACCCAACAGGATTCATCGGGGTAAATTGCTACTATATAGGTATTGAGGAAATCGTATTCTCCACTCAAGCGACGCGTTAACGTTTTGCGAACCACTATCCCCGAGTCGTCCACGTACGCGGTATCCTTGGCGATCATTGGCAGGGATGGGTCGTTTTGAGGATTATAATCTGCCGGATGGGGCATACGCAGGCGAAAGAGAGCCGCATCGTACAGAGCAGCCGCATGGTAGTCGTACCGCGTATAGGTATAGAGCATTTGCGCCGGATCGAGCTTCTTTTCGCCCGTAACGGGGTTAGTGTAGTAAACACTCTTCATAGCGGCGAGCTCTTCGTCAAAAGCTCTGCGCTCGTTTGGTAGCGGGCGTGACCAATCCAAATAGGGATGTTCCAGCGGATCGCCATACCGATCGGTGGTGATTTTGTAATCCGGATTGCCCCCGAAAGCGGGATCTGCCAGGCGTTCCCTTATAATGGAATCGCGAACATAATAGACAAATTGGCGATACTGAGCGTTCGTTATTTCGTGCTGATCCATCCAAAAGGCATCTACAGATATAGCTTTTGCATCTCGAGCAAGGCCCCAAACGGAATCGTTTTCCGTATGTCCCAGCACAATGCTCCCCCGCGGAATGAGCACCATTCCTAAGGGTTGTGGCTCTTGCCAAGCCGAAAGCGGTACTCCCACCAGTTCACCGCCCGTTCCGCCCCTGCGTGAGGAGGCGCAACCGGCTGTCAGTAGCGCAAAAGCAACTGTACCGATGATCGGCAACCATACTTTTTTCTTTATCATATTCGCTTCTTTTCCTCGTCTCTTTCCTATAAAAGGCGCGCACTTGTTCGCCTTAATCCTTTCTCCGGCGCGTTTTTGAGCGGCAAAAGGTAGCTTACGGTTACCTCATGACTGCCCCACGTTTGCCGAGCCAATGCGCTAATCGGCATCGTAAAGCCGTACCGGAAGCGCAACTGATCCCATCGGAAGCCTACTGCAAAGCCGGCCGATTCCGTCGGCCGATAGGCAACCGCAGCAATCCATCGCTCGTTATACATCATTTCGACGCACAAATCCACCGAATAGCTCTGCAGGTCGGTAAGTGCCATAACGGACGGATGCCAAGAAAATAACGTTCCTTTCGGATAAATATTGTATCCCGCCGTCAGAGAATATGCCCTTCGCAGACGATGATAGTACTTCTGTTCGAACGAAACCTTCGGTGAAAGCAGATGTTTGCACGCCATTCCGACGTAAAAGCTCCGCTGTTCGTAGTAGATTCCTGCCCCGGCATCGAATGCGCGTCCCGATACACGGCGTAGCGGAAGCCCGGGGTCGTTCGGTTGTAGTCCGTCTCCGTCCGGAATTTGTATTTTGGTGCCGTCAAACGCTACGTTGAACAGACCGGCTTCGGCACCTATTCCCATAAAGCCCTTTCCGATTTTTATCCGAAAGGCATACTGACCGCAAAAACTTGTAGAGGTGAAAAGGCCCCGCTTGCTGCCGCTGAACAGTACACCAGCACCGTGCTTGCGTCCCAAAAAGGATACCGGGGCGGAAGCGGATAGCCCGAAGTACGCCGGCGCTCCGGGCATGCCGATCCACTGTTGCCGGTAGAATGCAGTTGCCGAAAATCCGTCCTCCTTGCCCGTGGCTCCGGCATTATAGTATGCCGGTAAGAGCGTTCTGCCGCTTAAAACAGCTTCCTCCTGAGCTTTTGCGTGGCACACGGCAAAGAGCAGGCAGATACAAATGAGCCAACCCTGCTGTAGCGGTAACGCAAAACCATTCCCTGACGGGTTACGTCTCACCACGCTGCTGATACTTATGCCACATACCTTCACGCTATTCTTAACGTGGTAAAGCCCCGTTTAGTATATCGCCGCCATCCGAAGGCGAAGCAGAACATTGCCGTTAGATAGGGTAAAGTTCGGTTTTAGTTACCTTGATCTTTCCCCATCCTTACCTATAATCTTGTTGCTTCCTTCGAACCTCTTCGCCCCTTTCTACGTACCTTCTCAACCATTTGTACGCTGTTGTTTGATAAATCCTTTAAATGATTTGTACGAATTGTTTAAAGTACGCGTATAAATCCTTTAAACGATTTATATGAATTCTTTAAATGATTTATCGAGGATGTACGTACAAATGATTGAACTTCTTCCCATAAACGGGTGAGGAATATGGATGAAGCAATCGTTCATCAAGGGAGAATGAAGGCGGAGGCACTCGGCATCGCGCTGCGCAATACCTTTATCGGCGCGAGAATATATGATTAGAGCGCATCACCGGCACAAATCGAACAATTCGATTGACCGATGATACGCTCTAACAAGCCACTCAATACGGAGTGACTATAATATATGAATGTGTGGATTAGTAGTGAAGTGCAATCAGCAATTCACCTTTTTCGTTTTCCTCGAAGAGGAGCTTTTCTTCCTTTGCCAACCAACCGATGGCGGCAAAGAGCTCTTTATCGGTGCGCAACTTGGTTGCCTTTTTCAGCTGTTTTACGTCCAACTTGCCTAAATCGTTCAGTGCGTTCCATACGATTCCGGCATTTTCTCCTATTTTAAGTATGGTATCCATAATTCTTTCTCTGCGTCTATTTGTTTATTTTCCCGAAGGCAAAAGTAGCGAATCTTGCGCTAAATAGTATTGCAGGGAGATGTCAGTTGCGTTAAGAAACCGTTTCAGAAGGTCAATAGCCATAGAGGCAGCATCCGAAAGGAGCGTTTTGGAATCTAATTCGGGCGGAACAAACGAATTGATAAAAAGTAACAAGTTCGCGGTGTTTGGGCGTACTTTGGTGCGTTCCGAGTCGCTGGTTGGGTTCGCAAAGGGGCCCTTTTCGTCGCAGTAGAGGGGTAAATTGGCAACGTTGAGCGCACCGCGTCCAATGCCGGTAAAGGTATCTTCTTCGCGTCCGATGCGTAAAAGAACCTGTTTGCCTACTTCGGGAGCATGAAATAGTCCGACGGAATAGCCGGAAATCAGGGAGAGAAGGTTGCCCAAGTCCACAGCGGCATTGATGTTGTAGAGCCCTTTGCGGGCTATGATACGCCGGCGCAATTGTTCTGCTGCGGGACGGTACCGGTTGGGGTCCTTGCCTAATTGTCGGTAGGCGGCGCGTGTACCGTTAATGGCTACCTGCTTTTTGATGCTTTCGGGCGTATCGGTGAGGGCGATGCGTGCTATTTCCCGATCGATCTCGCGCTGCAATTCCGGCAGATAAGGCGAGTTGACGATCTTCGCCTCAATCATAGCCATGGCAAAGTGAGGTAGTTTTGCGGCAAAATCGGTATCGATGGTGAGGATATGTTCCGTTGGGTTACTCATCTAAGCCCATATCCTTTAGAATGTCCTCATCCCAAGCGATGTCCATCAGTTCGTCTTCATCCTCGTCGGAAAGAGTACTTTGTTCGCTGCTTTCTTCCGTGGGAAGGCTTTCGGACGGTAAGTCGCGATGCACCATTTCGGTATTGTCGTAAGGCAGTTCGCGCTGCAATTCGTTCCAAAGGAGATCCTTGAGCTGATCGATACCAAACCCGGTTACGGAGGAGATGAAGCAGTGAGGTAGTTTGGAGGGGAGCTCGCTTTCCACCAATCTCATCAACTCGTTGTCCGCCAAGTCGCATTTGGAAATTGCCAGGATAGCGCGCTTTTGCGCCATCCCGGGGTTGTATTGCACCAATTCGTCGTGCAACAAGCGAAATTCATCGCCGATGTGTTCCGTATCGATGGGAATTACGAACAACAACAAGCTGTTGCGTTCGATGTGCCTTAGAAAACGGAGCCCCAGCCCACGCCCCTGAGCGGCGCCTTCAATAATGCCGGGGATATCCGCCATTACGAACGAGTGCCCGTTGCGTGCATCTACGATGCCCACGCTCGGTACCAACGTGGTAAAAGGATAATCCGCTATTTTGGGCTTTGCGGCACTGACCACGGATAGCAGGGTCGATTTGCCCGCATTGGGCTTGCCCACTAAGCCCACATCAGCCAATGTTTTAATCTGTAGGAGTAGCTCGCGTTCCTCTGCCTTGCCTCCCGGCTGTGCAAATCGGGGCGCCTGATTGGTAGCACTCTTAAAGTGCGTGTTCCCTTTGCCGCCCTTGCCGCCTTTAAGCAATAGCTTTTCCTCGTTGTGGGCGGTTACTTCCATTAGGAATTCTCCCGTTTGGGCATCGTGAACGGTAGTACCCACCGGAACTTCGATAACCACTCGCTGCCCCGAGGCGCCTGTTTTAAGCGCTCCGGAGCCGGAAGCCCCGTCCGGAGCAAATACGTGTCGGTTATAGCGCAGATGGATCAGCGTGTGGTAATTGCGATTGGCACGCAGAACAATGTCGCCGCCATCACCACCGTCACCGCCATCCGGTCCTCCTTTGGGGATATACTTCTCGCGCCTAAAGTGAGCCGAACCGTTGCCACCTCTACCGCTGCGGCAAACGATTTTTACCTGATCGACAAAGTTCCCTTCTGCAGCCATTAAAGTTGGTCAATAACGCTGAAGAGCCGCTCGGTTATCGCTTCCACCTTACCGGTTCCCTGAACCAAGCGGTGCAGCCCTTGTTCACGATAGTAATCGGCTATGGGAGCCGTTTGTGTTCGGTATACGTGCAGACGGTTATTAATGGTATCGATATTATCGTCGCTACGTCCTTCCAATTCTTTCCGGCGGAGCAAACGCTGTACCAGTTCATCCTCCGGCACGCTTAACTCCAATAGGGCGTTTATCTTCAGCCCGTGGTGATGCATCATTTTGTCTAAAGCTTCCGCCTGAGCTACCGTTCGGGGGAATCCGTCAAACAGGAATCCCGAAGCAGCACTGTGTTGCTCAATGGCATGCTCAATAACGCCGATGACCACTTCGTCGGGAACCAAGTTCCCTTTGTCCATATAGGTTTGTGCCTTCTTTCCTAAGGGAGTGCCCGATGCGATTTCGTTGCGCAGTATTTCGCCTGTAGAAATGGCGGTAAGCCCGTAGCGTTCCAGTATAAAACGCCCTTGTGTTCCTTTGCCGCTTCCCGGCGGTCCAAAAAGTATCAGATTGATCATGTTGTTATGTTTATTGATTGTTTTCTTTTGTTGGCTCTGCTATTTGATAAATATCTTTCAGCATGCGTCCTCTGCCGTCAAAATCGAGTCCGTAGCCTACGATAAACTTATTTTCAATCTCAATGCCTACGTAATCGCAAGTGACTTCGTTGATCAGTGCTTCCGGCTTAACCAGCATAGCGGCTATGCGTACTTCGGCGGCGCCTTCGTCCAGATATTTTCGCTTCAGGCACGCCATCGTGTAGCCGGTATCCACGAGGTCCTCCATAATGATGACCAATCGATCTTTAACCGGTATGCCGAGCGGCATCACCTCCTTTAGGCATGCGGACGAACTCATCCCCTGATAACTGGAGTAACGGGCAAAGCCGATTACTGCCGTTGAGTCGATTCGCTTCACCAATTCGGCGGCAAACATAAATGCTCCGTTCATCGTGCAAACGAACAGCGGATCCCGTCCTGCCGTATCGCGCTTGATTTCGTCCGCCATACGGCTTATTTGTGCTTCAATCTGCTCCTGGGTGAGGTAGGGAACAAACGTTTTCCCGAAGATTGTTATTTCGTTCATAGGTTCCATTCCAAAGTTGGTTATTTATACGAAAGCCATCTGCCAATTTCCTTGAGGGAAGGCTTTTTGCCGTACATCAGTATCCCTACGCGGTAGATGCGCGCGCTGAGCCATACAATGAGCCACGCAGAGGCATACAAAATGAATACGCTGAGCGCCTGCTGCCATATGGGAACCCCGAACGGAATGCGCACCAGCATAACGATGGGCGAGGTAAAAGGTATGTACGAACACCACAAGGCGAGGGGGCCTTCCGGGTTGTTAATGCTACCAAAGCCGGCGTAGAATGAAAACATCAGCAGCAACATTACCGGCATCATAAACTGTGCGCTGTCCTCATCGCTCGAAACGGAGGCACCCACGGCTGCATACAAAGAGGCATAAAGCAGGTAGCCACCCACAAAATAGAGCACAAACATCAGGATCATTTGAGGGAAGTTGACCGAAGAGAGTACGCGGATGGAATCCTGCATATCGCGGAAGCTATCCGCGCCCATATTGGCAGCCATCCCGGTTACATCCGCTTGGGTCATATTCGCCAAGGAACTTAAATCCACGGCGGAGCCAATCATCACCATCATAAGTATGAAGATGAGCAATGCGCCAAACGCTATCCAAAGGAGCATCTGTACCAATCCTACCAGCCCGATCCCTATTATTTTGCCCGCCATCAGGTCAAACGGTTTCACGCTGGATACCATCACTTCCATAATGCGGTTTTTCTTTTCCTCCAAAACGCCGTTCATTACCGAACCACCGAATGCGGAAATAAAGTAGAAACTGATGAAGGCGAGTGCCATACCGATAAAGCCCGCCATGGCACCGCTCGAGCGTTGCGTTTCGCCGCTTTCGTTCCATCGGTAGGTAGGTACGGACAAGCGGAAACGGCTGTCCGCTACAATGCGGTCGATATCTTCCGTTTGGTACGCCTTGAGCTTACAGTCCGAAACGTATTGCGATAGCTTCTCGTTCACGTAAGCAGTAAGCCCCTCGGGCATCTGCTTAAACGAATAGAGCCCTACCGCCTTAGGGTTAACCGTCAGATCCTCATCAATAACCAACACGCCCGTAAAGCCCTCTTTGTTTTCCGCACCCATTTTGCGTAACTCCTCCGGATCGTTTTCGGTAGCCACAAAGCTGTAGTTACGGTTATCGGGCAGTATATCGGCATAATGATTGCCGGTGCGATCCACAACAGCTATTTTCTCCTTGCCTACGCTATACATACCCAGGATAATGGGCAGCGAGATGAAGGCGATCATTAAGATGGGTACCAACAGAGTAACCACTATGAAGGAGCGCTTCCGTACGCGGGTGTTGAACTCGCGTCCGATAACAATGCCTATTCGGTTTTTGTTTGTCATTCCGCTACCTCCTTTCGTTTCTCTACGGTTGAAATGAATATATCGTTCATCGAGGGTATTTCTTCTTCAAAAAGCAGCACTTCGCACCGCTCGGGCAGTGCTTCAATCAGGTTGCGGTTGGTTTGTCCCGCGCTACGCTCTATGCGGAGGCTCTGCTTGTCTCCTTCAAATTTTTTCTCTCTCACCACAAAGGGCTTCAGCTCTTCCTCGCTCAACGGAACGGGGCTTCGTAGCACGACGTTAATCATTCCTTTACCGAATTGCGCCCGTACGTCGGAGACCTTGCCGCTCAGCACCACCTTAGAGTGGTTTATGAGTGCTATATCATCGCAGATCTCTTCCACCGACTGCATGTTGTGCGTAGAGAAGATAATGGTGCATCCCTTATCGCGCAACGCAAGAATTTCCCGCTTCAGTAGCTCGGCGTTCACAGGATCGAAGCCACTAAAGGGCTCATCAAATATCATCAGATCCGGTTCGTGGATTACCGTACAAATGAACTGAACCTTCTGCTGCATTCCCTTGCTCAGTTCTTCCACTTTTTTGTTCCACCAATCGGTGATTTCGAACTTTTCGAACCAAGCCTGCAACCGACGGACTGCCGTGGCTTTATCGATGCCCTTTAGGCGCGCCAAATAGATGGCTTGTTCGCCCACTTTCATCTTTCGGTATAAACCGCGTTCCTCCGGCAAATAGCCTATGTGGAGTACATCCGAAGCGCTGAGAGGCTTCCCGTTCAGATAAACGGCACCCGTATCCGGAGCCGTGATGCGGTTAATGATACGGATAAGCGTTGTTTTGCCCGCTCCGTTGGGGCCCAACAGCCCGAAAACGGTGCCGCGCCGTACCTGCACGGATACATCGTCCAACGCCAAGTGCTTCGCGTAGCGCTTCACTACGTGCTCGGCTACTAAAAAAGCCTCTTCGTTCATCTCTGTTCTTTCGGTCTCTTATCTCAAGCAAAGGTAACAATATTACCACTATTGAGCGGTTCCTCTGCTGTTTTATTTTTGTTACGCTGCAAAGGTAATACATGCGCTCCTCCGCAAATGTATCGAAACGTATTAAACTGTATCAAACTGTATCAAACTGTATCGAAGTGTATCGTAACGTATCGAAGTGTATCGTAACGTATCGAAGTGTATTAAATTGTATCAAAGTGTATCGAAACGTATCGAAACGTATCGAAGTGTATCGAAACGTATTAAACTGTATCGAAGTGTATCGAACTGTATCGAAACGTATCGGACGAGATCCGAGTTTATCGGAACGCATCCGAGCCAACGGGTTAATCCCGGATCTGCTTCGCTCTCCGATGTATTTCGATGCCATCCGATAGGGTGCAAGCGGTACAAAGGCATTGCGCGCGCTTAGGGTGATTGGGGCTAAGCGCTCTAAGTAAAGTGAGCGAAAAAGCGAGGATCCCTTCCGCATCTATAGTGCGATAGGGATCCTCTATACTTATAGTGAAAATAAGGGTGAGCTTCCGTGGAGGCTCAGCGGGAAGTTTATGCTTCCGCCGGTTTATCTTCTTCTTTTGCTTCTTCTTTATTCTCTGCGTCAGCAAGGGGAGCCGCCAGCAGTGCATTGAACTTAGCGTCGAATTCCTCTTCGCTAATCGTTTCTTCCTTAATGGTGGCTTGTTCCTTTGCCTTTGCGGCTATTTTGCGGCTCAGCACGGTGTAGTGCGCATCGTACAGCATTTCCTCATTTTCCATATTGCGTTTGAGGAAGTCCTGACCGAATTGACCAATCATTTCGGGCGGAATGCCGTATTGGAGCAGCTGCCGCCAGGTGGTATCTGCCACTTGCTTGGCGATTTCGTCCTGTTCCACCTTAATGTCCTCTTTTTCCGCCAAACTATCCATCAGACCGGTGTGCAGGAGCGCTTTCTTTAGCTTTTCGTAATGTTCAGCACATTCGGCATCGCTCCACTTGCTCCGTTCTTCTTCCTTAAAGAACATTCTCACTAATGTTTCCTTGTCCAATTCGGGATTTCCGAGGCGTTCCTTGAGGGCTTCGAGCAACTGATGCTCAAAGATGGCATCGCTGCGTTCCTGTTGCCGCTTTTCAAGCATCTCCTTGATTTTTTCGCGATACGCTTTTTCGTCCGCAATGGGGGTATCGTTGCCGAACAGCTTCTTGTAGTAAGCTTCGCCCAATTCGGGCAAAACGGAGCGAGATATCTTTTCTATAGTGAAATCAAAGTCGCCTTGATGCGCTTCCGCCTGCTCCTTATCGATGCGAAGTAGGGAAGCCAGTTCCTGCGCATTGCCATCGGCAGCCTTAAAGGGATTGTAGCGAACGGTATCGCCCGCTTTCTTTCCGTCGAAAGCCTTCGCTTCGTCGCCCTTAAGCATAGAGGGCAAAAGATAGGTTTTATCAATGACGAGCGGCTCTGCGCCTTCTGCCGGAGCCACTTCCACTAACTTACCGGTGAGCATATCCTTATCGGCGATGGAAACGGTATCCGGGGTCATTTGGTCGCGATTACGAGCGCGTAACTCCTTGTCCTCGTTATCGATAGCGTTTTCGCTAACGCTGCTGGTGTAGTAAGGTAGTTCGAGCGTTTTGTCCAGAGCGGGCACTTCCGGCTTGAGCGCGGCGTGGAAGACGAACGTGATGGGATCGGCATCAAAGGATAGTTCCTTTTCGTTGGCCAAAGCGGGTTGCCCAAAAAAGCGCAACTTTTCTTCGCTTACCACACGCGATAGCTCTTTGTTCAAGGTATCGTTAATCACCTCAGCTTTCAGCCCTGCCCCGAAGCGTTTTTCGATCAATGAGGTGGGTACTTTGCCCGGACGGAAGCCGGGGAAATGCGCGTCGCGTGCTAATTTCTTGCGACGGGTGATGTATTCGTCCTGATAGTCGGCTGCCGCTATCGTAACGGTGATTACCGCTCTGAGCGGTTCTTCTCTCTTGATGGAGCTATTCATTTGGTTTGCTATTTCTTCTTTTCTTCCTTGTTACAAGGCACAAAGTTAGCAAATTCCCTATACTTGGCGCGAAAGGATGCCGCGCTGCCGATTGTCGTTGAGTCCGTTGTCGGGGACTTCTGTCTGCCACCTTGATCGTTGCTATGTGCTTTCTCAATCATTTCTACGAAGCTTTACGACTACTGGTATATACCTTTGCTACAAATCCTTTAAACAATTCATATAAATCGTTTAAAGTATTCGTACAAATCGTTTAAGGGATTTGTATAAATCATTAAAAGGATTTATTGAGAATGTACGTACAAATGGTTGGGAAAGTACGAAGCAATGATTGCGGAAGTACGTACAAATGGTTGAGGGGGTATGTTTGTGTGATCGGAACTTATCGGAGTTTATCAGAACTTATCAGAGTTTATCGGGAAGGATTGGTGGGGTAGGCGGCAGTGCGTGGTGGGGTTGGCGGTAGTGCGTGGTGGGGTAGGTG
>CABTZX010000031.1 GCA_902489445.1 uncultured Bacteroidales bacterium | reverse complement strand
TGTATTATAGTGTATCGTAGGATAAGTTTATCGGAACATATCGGAGTTTATCCGAATTAATCCGATTGATTCGGATTGGTTCCGATTTATAAAATCCTATGGCTGCAGGAGCGCATGACGGGTGGAAAATTGAGCGCGTGGCAGGGGCGCTTTCAGGCGGGTTTGCTGTTGGTATTCGTTAAACTATCCTAAATAATCGGATTACTGTTGTATATGTCGCAATTTAGTATCACCTTTACGGTGTGTTAGTATAGTAATACACTAATGAAGAAAAGAAAGATAGAACAGAAATAGAAGAATAACCATTGGAAAACACAGCGTATGATTGCTATTAATGATTTACAGTTCAAGTACCCGCGCAAGTCGCTCCTATTCAGGGGGCTAAGCATGTCGGTTGAACCCGGGCACATCATCGGGCTTTTGGGAAAGAACGGTGAGGGGAAAACCTCGCTCATGAAGCTTATTGCGGGACAAATGTTCCCCACAAAAGGAGAAATGAAGGTACTCGGCGAGGAGCCGGCACGCAGGAAAGTGAGCTTCCTGGGCGATGTGTACTACCTTGCCGAGAATAACCCTACACTAAAAGGGTGTTCCGTAGGGAACTACTTTGCGGCAGTAGCCCCTTTCTACCCCAACTTTTCCCAAAATGAGGCCGATAGCCTGATGCAAGAGTTTGAGCTGGATTACAAGATGCGTATGGACAAAATGTCGCAAGGCCAACAAAAAAAGGCAGCAATCGCCCTTGCCCTCTCACTCGGCACGCATCTCCTCCTTTTGGACGAACCCACTAACGGATTGGACATTCCTTCCAAGAGTCTGTTCCGTCGCTTGCTCGCCAAATACCTATGCGAGGATCGCATCATCGTGATCAGCACCCATCAAGTGCGCGATTTGGAGCAAATTATTGACTACTTGGTAGTTATGCAGGAAAACCAAATCACCTTGACCCGTAGTATCAGCGAGCTATCCGACAAATTTACGTTCCGCCCTGTACAGCAGGGAGATACGCCTCTATATGAGGAAATGACCCCTGCCGGGCGATTTGGCGTATTCGCCAAGGAAAAGGATGAGCCGGAGAGCGTTTTCTCTACTGAATTACTCTTCAATGCGCTTACTTGTAACAAAGAAGCGATACTGCGCACACTGCAACAATAAAACAACCTAATCATTGCACTATATCACTATGAAACAGATTAAAAACAGTTTTTCCATAAAACGTGTGGGGCAACTGCTCCTTATGGACCTGAAGCTCAACAGACTTCAGCTGCTCAGCTTGATCGCAGGCTCCTTTGCACTATTCTTAGTACCGCTCCTTTTGCGCACACTCTTCTCAGGGGATTATCCATACAATACCAGCGTTGTCTACTTTATGAGTGTACCCTATGAGTTACTATTGAGCCTCTTCTACTTCATGTATGTGAGCAGAAGACTGCACGCTATGTCCTCCATATCGTATAGCACCATCCCCGCAACCAACGGAGAGCGATATGCCCACTTGCTCATTTTGGGTATCCTGATGGTCATAATGGGATATATCATCGTACAATGCTCTCTATTTGTTGAAGCGTTGCTTAATCCGGCATACTTTCGGACCAATCCGGGCAGCCTATGGTTCATTTGGGGAAATCATTGGATTATGAATAACTCCTTCAGTGCGATTTTCAGCATAATAATGAACATACTCTTTGCCTGTTCCATAGCCCTGTACAGCGTTATTCGCTTTAGAAATATGGCGCAGTCCGTTACCTTCATTGTAGCGTTGGCCGTTTCGTTATTTATCATCACAAG
The DNA here is from genome assembly GCA_902489445.1 of uncultured Bacteroidales bacterium. Classification (GTDB taxonomy): domain Bacteria; phylum Bacteroidota; class Bacteroidia; order Bacteroidales; family Porphyromonadaceae; genus Porphyromonas. The sequence goes on along the minus strand of CABTZX010000031.1, from coordinate 17,144 downwards.
ACTGATTTCCCTACTTTTGGACGCATTCGGATGGAACTCTCCCGATTTTTATGTCACTAATGTAGATCCCTACAACGCGGTTTTAGCTATCAGTAAGAGTCTTTTCTACCTAATCACCATCGGAAATTACGTAATCTGCTACTTCCGGCTTAAAAAACTTCAGCAAAGATCATGAGAGAATCACAATCCATATTCATCCAAATAGCGGAATCACTAAAGGATAAAATACTCTCTGCCGAATACAACGTAGACGAGCGAGTTCCCTCGGTACGGGACATCGCCGTGGATGTAGAAGTAAATCCCAATACAGTGATGAGAGCGTTTGAACTACTGCAGCGCGATGAACTGATATACAACAAACGCGGCATGGGATACTTTGTAGCGCCCGGAGCTCCGGAGAAAATAATCGAAGAGCGTAAAGAGCGACTAAAAAAGAGCCTTCTCCCCGCTCTGTTTAAAGAAATGGCACTGCTCAAAATTTCTATAGACGAAATTGTAGATGCCTATAAAAACTACCCGAAAGAAGCACAATAATACCATACAAACTATGAAAAACAAACATTGCGGTCTATAAGCATTCCGACCGCTCTTTACTGGTGTGAAAAGGTCGGCTCATCCGTTTGGAAGCCGATCTTTTCTTTTCATCGCCATTTCCACCACAGCAAATACCGAAAGGACGCAGCATTCCCCCTCCATGCCGAGTAGCTACTGCCGGGCGAGCGCGTTCTTCTATGTAAAAAAGCATTATCTTTGCGCAAGATAAGGATAGATTGGGGAAATTGAGATTACGACCGGTAACGGTTACCTCAGGCAAGATGCTATGAACAAAATCGATTTTAACGATACCGAAACGGCTTATGAGGAGCGCACGAACGGGGAATTGCGCAGCGCAGCGCGGCTTTTCCGTATGATGCGTAGCCCCGGATGGGTGCGTTTGGGCAGCGCGCTCGTTCATTTTGCCAATAAGCTCCGTATCCCCATTGCCTGGTTGGTTAAGCCCACTCTATACAAACAGTTCGTTGCCGGCGAAACGCTCGACGAATCGTTACCCCGATTAAACGATCTGAAGGAGCAGGATGTAAAAGCGGCGCCGGATTATTCTGCCGAAGGCGTTCGCTCCGAGGAAGATACGCTACACATCTATAGCGAAACGATGGAGAGCATACGCTTTGCCTCCGAGCATCGCAATCTGGTTAGTCATGCCGTTTTTAAGCCGGGAGGCTTGGTTACGGTTGCCACGCTAACCCAATTTGCGGAAGCACCGGAAACGCTCAGCGAGGAACAAAAAGAGGAGATCTCGCTGTTCCACAGTAGGTTTATGGGGCTTTGTCAGGCTGCTTCCGATATGGATATACCGGTACTAATCGATGCGGAACAGTATGTCTGCCAAGGGGTTGTGGATCGGTTTGCGGAAGAGGCGATGCGCACGTTCAACAAACATCGTGCCATTGTGTTCACCACGCTACAGATGTATCGCACGGACCGCCCCGAATACCTCCGCAAACTCTATGCGATGGCGGAAGAGGAAGATCTGCAAATCGGCATCAAATTGGTGCGCGGAGCCTACATGGACGGCGAGAGGCGGCGCGCAGCGGAAAAGAGCTATCCGTCCCCCATTTGCGCCAACAAGCCGGTAACGGATGCACAATATAACGAGGCAGTTCGCTTTATATTGGCGCATATCGATCGTTTTTCGCTCTTTTGCGGCACCCACAACGAGGAGAGCTGTCTGTTGGTAGCGAACGAAATGGAGCGAGCCGGGCTGGCACCTTCGGATGCGCGTGTCACGCTGGCGCAGCTGTACGGGATGGGGGATTATATTTCGTTTAACCTTGCCAAGGCGGGCTACAACGTAACCAAGTATGTACCTTACGGGCCGGTACGCAAAGTAATGCCCTATTTGTTGCGCCGAACGACGGAAAACAGCTCTATGAGCGGGCAAACGCCACGCGAACTGAGCCTTATCCGCAAGGAGCTGAAGCGCCGTCGCACCGAAAAAGAGGCGTAATTCGCTCACCGGAATCAATCTATAGACTATGAGAAACGGCATCGGAACACCTTTGCAAAAAGGAGGGCAGACGGAACGCCCTGCCGGTGCTGTGCCTGTTGCTTGCCGATACCTATATACCTTTGCCGGGAAAGGTATATACCTTTCAAACGAAACATCTATACCTTTTGAACGAAACATCTATACCTTTCAAAAGGGACGAACTAATGCCGTAGAAAAGGGTGCTACAGAGCATTTGCTCCAGGGCCCATCCTATTGCCGTACACTGCCCAATAGGAGGCGCGTGAGGGGTATGGGGCAGATCGCTCTGCTCTGCACGTTGTGGCTGTGTGTATCCCCTGTTCTTCGCGCGGCACAAGCTCCCGTTGCGGATACGGTATATCACCTTGGGGAGGTGATGGTAACGGCGGTGCGCAACCGCACGGAAGTTATTCCGCCTAAAGCACTTAGAGGTCAGGAACTGGAGCAGTCCGCCTCCTTCAGCGTAGCGGATGCGCTTCGTTGCTTTAGCGGTGTTCAGGTGCGCGATTACGGCGGCATCGGGGGAATAAAAACCATCGATATACGCGGAATGGGTACGCAGCACGTGGGCTTCTTCTACGACGGTGTGGAATTGGGTAACGCGCAAAACGGACAAATCGACTTAGGTCAGTACTCGTTGGACAATATCGAGAGCATCGAAGTGTACCACGGGCAAAAGAGCGGATACCTGCAAACGGCAAAGGATTATGCCTCGTCCGGAACCGTTTATCTCACTTCGCGCACGCCCTCCTTTACGGGGAGCGACAAGCGGCACCTCTACGCATTGATGCGCACAGGCTCATTTGGACTGCTCAACACCGATCTGCGCTACGAACGCAAGCTAACCCCCGCGCTATCGCTATCGCTGAATGCGGCGCAAGTTGCCGCTACAGGCAAATACCGCTTCCGCTACCGCAAGCTGATTCCCGGTACGGATCGGGTGGCGTACGATACCACAGCGGTGCGGGAAAACGGCGATATTGCCTCGCTTCGGCTTGAGGGCGGTTTGTTCGGAGCAATGCCGCAAGGGCGTTACTCGGTTAAACTCTATCATTATGGTAGTGAGCGAGGTATACCGGGTGCGGTCGTGAACAATGTTTGGAAGCGTGGCGAGCGCATGTGGGATAATAACAATTTTGTGCAAACTACCTTTAACAGCTTCGCAAACAATCGTTTACGCTTTTCAGCTATCGCTAAGTATGCCTACTATGCTTTACGGTTTCAAAGCGGCACAGATGTACCGGTTATAATCGATAACTACTTCCACCAGAGCGAATTATACGCGTCGTTAGCCGCTTCCTACGAACTTTTGAGCGGATGGTACGCATCACTTGCGTACGATTTCCTATGGAACAGCCTCGCAAGTAATCAGTACAATTTTGCGGAACCACGCCGCCAAAGCCACTTTGTGGCGCTTGCTACCACCTATTCGTACCGCTCTTTTGAGGCACAAGCATCCCTATTGGGTACTTTTATCATCGATAGAACTAATCGCAAGTATGCCATGCCGCGGTTTAATCGGTTTAATCCGTGCCTCCTTTTGCAGTGGAAGCCGTTTGCAGCACTACCCGATTTGGCGCTGAATGCGTTCTACAAACAGTCGTTTCGGATGCCCACTTTTAACGATCTTTACTATACCGATTTCGGCAATCCGCAATTGGAACCGGAGGAAACGCATCAGCTCAGTGCGGGAGCGGAATATACCTATCGGCACGGCGCAAGCACCATGCTGGAGCTACGCGTGGATGCTTATCGGAATAAGGTACGCAACAAAATAGTGGCTTATCCCAAGGGACAGCAATTCCGCTGGACAATGCTCAATTTGGGGCAGGTAGCGGTTACGGGCATAGATGCGTCGGTTCAGCTCCGCGTCAGGCCGTGGCGCCGCATAACGATGGATCTATCGGGGCGATACTCCTACCAGAAGGCGATTGATACCACTAATCCCGAGGACGGATACTACCGCCATCAAATTCCCTATATTCCGCTGCACAGCGGCACTATTACCGCCTCCGTGGGCTACAAGGATTGGCTTTTTGCGTACAATATGCAATGCGTTGGGGCGCGTTATTGCCGTCAGGAGAACATATTTGTTAACTATGTTCCGCTTTGGCATACGCACGATTTATCCCTTAGCTATGATTTCAGCTTCAACCGGAGCCGGATGCGTCTGCTGGCGGAAGTAAAGAATATACTCAATCAATCCTACGAAGTAATTGCAAACTACCCGATGCCGGGCAGAAACTATCGAATAACCATTAGAGTTAGCATATGAAGAATTATCGTTATTTAATCCCCGTTTTAGCCCTCGCAATAGGCTTTACGGCGTGTAAGAAGGAAGAACCGAAGCTACCGGATTCCTATGAAAAGATTGTAGTAGCAGAACGCCCGAACGATGCCTTCGGAGGGGTGTACGTACTGAACGAAGGTCCGATGGGGCAGAACAAGAGTTCCTTGGACTTTCTCTGCTTCCAAAAGGGTGTATACATCCACGATATCTACTCGGATCGTAACCCCTATCAGGTGAAAGAATTAGGCGATGTGGGCAACGATTTGCTTGTGTACGGCTCCAAACTGTACATCGTATTGAATCAATCGCATAAGGTAGAAGTGGTTAACGCCTATGGCGCTACGCGCATCGGTAAGGTAGATATCCCCAACGGTCGCTATGCAATGGGCAACGGCAAGTATGTGTACATATCGAGCTATAGCCAAGCCGAAATGGGCAAAAAGGAAGCACTCGGCAAAATCTACCGTATTGATACGGCAAGCCTACAGATCAGCGGCGAAATCGAAGTGGGTTATCAGCCCGAACAGATGGTCATTCGCGACGGAAAGCTCTATGTAGCCAACTCAGGAGGCTATATGACTCCCAACTACGACAAGACGGTTTCCGTAATCAACCTCGCTACTTTTAAGGAAGAAAAGAAGATTGATGTAGCGGTAAACCTTGATAAGATGCTTTTGGACGGAGCGAACAACATTTGGATTTCCTCGCGCGGTAACTATGCAGACATATCCTCAAGCCTGTATGTACTTACCCCTCAGGAAGAAGTGATTCCCGTACCGGTGGGATGCAGCAATATGGCTATTTACGGCAACAAGCTGTATTACATTTCTTCTACATGGAACAACGAAGCAAAGGCTATGACCTATCAGTACGGCGTGATTAATACGCAAACGCGTCAGAAGGAAGCCGAAAACTTCATTCCTGCCGAATATGTTGCCAAAATCAAGGCTCCGTACGGGCTTGCTATCCATCCGAAAACCGGAGATATCTATGTAACCGATGCCGACAACTACGTTGCTCAGGGCAAGCTCTATACTTTCTCGCAAAAAGGCGAGCTCCTTTGGGAAGTAACCGCAGGCTTCATTCCGGCGCACTTCGCCTTCCTGCCCAAACGATAAGTATCGTTTAGCAGTAGAACTATGAAATACAAACGAACACAAATTATGAAGCACGTCGCTCTTGCGGCGTGCTTTGCTTATACCCTTTTAGTGAGCTGTAAGCCCGAAGGCCCCCAACCCACGCCGGAGCCCACGCCACCCGCGCCGCCAAAAGCCGATCAGGTTGATTTGGGTTTGGCACAGCGTTATTCCGTCGAATGGCTGCAAACGCTGCAGCTTACCCCCAAAGGGAGCTTTGAATCAGTAACGTGGACGCTGACCGATCCGAACGGGAAAGCGGAAGAATTGGGCAATTTGCCTTCGTATCTATTCTTCGCTCGCGATAAAGGCAGCTACCGGCTCGCCATTACGGCGCGTCAAAACGGCAAAGAGGCACGCAACGAAATCACCTTGGAGGTAATTGACGAAAAAACGCCTTATAGGCGTAATCCGGTGCGCGTGCTTTCGTTCCGTCCGGCGCCGGGGCAGTTTGTCAACGTATTACCCGAGGCAACCGCCTCAAACAGCGAAGAGGAGCTGCGGGCACGTGCCGAAGCGGCATTCACCGGCAAGACAACTACCCTCATATCGTTAGGCGCGTTTGGCGGCAGCTTAGTATTTGCTTTTGATCATCCCGTGGTGAACCGAGCCGGAAAGGACTTTGTCATTTTCGGCAACGCACGCTCCCTGTACAACAATCCCGGTGCTAACGACGCCGAGCCGGGCTGCGTGTGGGTGGCAAAGGACAGCAACGGAAACGGCATTCCCGATGATGATGAGTGGTTCGAATTGGCGGGAAGTGAACAGAACAATCCGCAAACTATTCACAACTATCGGGTTACCTATTTCCGTCCCACTGCCGAGCCGGCCACAAGTGCCGATAGCGCCCGCTATATCCGTTGGGAGGATAATCAAGGGCAAACGGGTTATATTCCCAAAAACAAGTATCACGCACAAGCCTACTATCCGCTGTGGATTAAGGAGGATAGCTATGTGCTGAGCGGTACGCGCCTGCCGAACAACGCTATTGAGCGTAACGGCATATACACGCTTCCCAACTTTGCCTTCGGCTATGTGGATAACTACCCCAACAGCAGTGAGGATGCCCGCTTGGATATCGATTGGGCGGTAGATGCCCAAGGGAACAAAGTGACGCTGGACCGCATCGATTTTATAAAGGTAGTCAGTGGATTGCAGCAGGTGTGCGGCCCCATTGGCGAAACCTCTACCGAAGTACTCGGCGCCGCCGACCTTCATATCCCCAAGCGGTAAGCTCGCGCTCCGACAATAGGTATATACCTTTCACACGATAGGTATATACCTTTCGTTCAATAGGTATATACGTTTCGCTCGAAACCTATATACCTTTTGGGAATGGGTTATGAGGGGCTGTTTCGCTACCTCTGCCCGATAAAGAGTAACTCTTGCTTCCCTCCGACTAAAATAAGGTTGGCTATTCGCCTAAAATTCCTAATTTTGCAGGGATGAACGAACGTCCGGCAGAATATACTGAAGAGGATATCTCCACACTATCGTGGGATGAGCATATAAGGCGTCGCCCGGGAATGTACATCGGCAAGTTAGGCGATGGCACTTCTCCGGACGATGGTATTTATGTATTGCTAAAAGAGGTGATCGACAATGCCGTGGATGAGTACGTAATGGGGCAGGGGTCGACCATCGAAATTAATATTACCGAGGAGGGAGCCGTATCGGTACGCGATTACGGACGAGGGATTCCTTTGGGAAAACTAACCGATGCGGTGAGCAAAATGAATACCGGAGCCAAGATCGATTCCCAAGCTTTTAAAAAATCGGTAGGCTTGAACGGCGTCGGACTTAAGGCGGTAAACGCGCTCAGCAGCAGTTTTAAGGTCATCAGCCACCGCGAAGGTCAGGAAAAATGCGTGGAGTACAGCCGCGCCAAACTACTCAAAGAGGGCGAAATAATTCCCACTACCGAAAAACAGGGTACTGCCGTCTACTTCACGCCTGACGATCAGCTCTTTAGGCAGTATCGATATCGGGATGATTTCGTGCTGGCGATGCTGCGGAACTATTGCTTCCTCAACGCGGGGCTAACCATCGTATACAAGGAACATCGCCTACATAGCGACAACGGGCTGCAGGACTTGCTTTCGGAAGATCTGACGCGTGAGCCGCTCTATCCGATCATCCATCTGAAAGGTACCGACATCGAGGTTGCCATCACCCATGTGGATCAGTACGGCGAAGAGTTCTACAGTTTTGTCAATGGGCAGAATACCACGCAGGGCGGTACTCATTTGAGCGCATTCCGGGAAGCGGTGGCGCGCGTGATCAAGGAGTTTTTCGGCAAAAACTTCGATTATGCGGATATACGTAGCGGTATGGCGGCTGCCATCAGCCTAAAGGTGATTGAACCTACCTTTGAGAGCCAAACCAAAACGAAGCTGGGCAGCAAAGATATGGTGCCCGACGAGCCGCAATACAAGGATGAGCCTCTGTACGGAACTACCATACAACGCTTTGTTGGCGACTTCCTGAAAGCACAATTGGACGACTATTTGCACATGAATGCCGAGACCGCCGAGGTGATTTTAGGCAAAGTGCAATCCAGCGAACGCGAACGTAAGGCGATGGCGGGGGTGACCAAATTGGCGCGAGAACGCTCCAAAAAGAGCACGCTGCATAATAAAAAGCTGCGGGATTGTAGTCACCATTTTAACGACGGCAAGGCAAAAGAGCCGGAACGAACCTCCATTTTCATTACGGAGGGTAATTCGGCGAGCGGCTCCATCACTACGGCACGCGATCCGGGCTACCAAGCTGTGTTCAGCCTTAGGGGCAAACCGCTCAACACTTTTGGGCAAACCAAAAAGGTTGTCTATGAGAATGAGGAGTTTAACCTCCTGCAAGCCGCGCTAAATATTGAAGAAGGCTTGGAGGGACTACGCTACAATAGGGTGATTATTGCTACCGATGCGGATGACGACGGGATGCATATCCGCCTGCTGATGATAACCTTTTTCCTGCAATTCTTCCCGGAATTGATCCGCCGCGGGCATCTGTTCATTTTGGAAACACCGCTCTTCCGCGTTTCGTTACCCCGTCACGAGGTGGAAAACATACGCAAAAAGCAGCTCAAAAAGCGGGCTAAAGGGGGCGAAGCGGAGGAAGCTCCCGAACACACCTTCTACTGCTATTCGGAGGAAGAAAAGCAACTGGCGATGAAGCAGATCGGTGCCTCGGCACAGGTGACCCGATTCAAAGGGTTAGGGGAAATATCGGCGGACGAGTTTAGGGACCTCATTTCAGAGGAAAACATACGGTTGCGCCAAGTATCTATGCGCCGAATTGACGAGCCGCAACGCCTGCTGGAATTCTATATGGGTAAAAATACGCCCGAACGGCAGGATTTTATCATCGATAACTTGGTGGAAGAGGATGAATAACGACGAAAGGGAAGAGCGAATAGCTCTGTTTGCCGGGAGTTTCGATCCCTTTACAATCGGGCATAACGATATTGTGGAGCGCACGCTCAAGCTATTTGACAAAGTGGTAATTGCCATCGGCGTGAACGGAACCAAAAAGCCGATGTTTTCCGCTCAGGTACGTTACCGCCAAATCAGTTCCTACTACAAGGAGGATCCGCGCATCGAAGTGGTTACCTATAGCGGACTCACGGCGGATTTGGTAGCGCAATACAAGGCATCCGCATTAGTGAGGGGCATCCGCAGCGGCGTAGATTACGAGTACGAACGCACCCTTGCCGATATAAACCATCAGCTGAGCGGCGTGGATACGGTACTACTCTTTACCAAACAGAACCTATCGCACATCAGTAGCGGCTCCATACGCGAGCTTATTAGTTACGGTCACGATGTAACCGCCATGCTACCCCCCGGCTTTGAGCTATAGGAACGTGCGCAAAGCCCCTCGCTTAGGGCAAACAACGCATAAGTGAGGAATATTTTGTTTCTTTGTACCAGAAAAGAACAGAAAAGGAGAACAACGATATGAAAAAGCTTCTTACGTACTTAGGTTCCATCGTGTTGCTGGTAGGCGTGTTGGTACTCGCCATTCCCGGCTTTATGCACAGCACAACCAATACAACCCTATATATCGGCATCTTGCTGGTAATCATTGGGTTTATTCTGCACGTAGTGTTTAATCGCCGTAACGAACACGGCGTATAAAAGGAGGATTGCTTTCCCCGCGTTGGCGGGGGCAATCGGGGGCAAGGGGCTGCTCTTAGTAGCTCACGCCTCTCTTTTCATCGGTTGATCCGTCTGTACCTTCTCATAAAAAGGTATAGATGTTTTGATTGAAAGGTATAGATGTTTCGGTCGAGAGGTATAGATGTTTCGATCGAAAGGTACGTACCTTTTATTCGTGGGTATCCGTGCCGTTTTGACCTGCGTGGGGATGCGATGCGCAGGCGCTGAGTTATCAACAGGTAAGCCCACTATGATATTTATGCGTAATTTTGTCCCCGGAAAGGACAGAGAGTATGGGTAAAATAATCGCATTGGCAAACCAAAAAGGCGGCGTAGGCAAAACAACTACCACCATTAACTTGGCGGCTTCGCTCGCCACTTTGGAGAAAAAGGTGCTGGTGGTGGATGCCGATCCGCAAGCAAATGCAACCAGTGGCTTGGGGGTATCGCCCGAAGAGGGCAAACTGACCATCTACGAGGCGCTCATCAACGAAGCGGATGCCCAACAGACTATTTGTCACACCAAAATTGAGGGGTTGGATCTGATTCCCAGTCATATCGACTTGGTGGGCGCCGAGATCGAAATGCTGGAAATGGAGGCTCGCGAAAGCATTATGAAGCGTGTGCTTCATCCGCTTAAACCGCTCTACGACTACATACTAATCGATTGTTCGCCCTCACTGGGGTTGATTACGGTCAATTCGCTCGTAGCCGCCGATTCGGTACTGATCCCCGTTCAGTGCGAATTCTTCGCTCTGGAGGGCATTAGCAAGCTACTTTCCACCATACGCATTATCAAAAGCAAATTGAACCCTAAGCTGGAAATTGAGGGCTTTTTGATGACCATGTACGATAACCGCCTGCGCCTTGCCCGCCAGATCTACGACGAAGTGAAAAGCCACTTCCGCGAATTGGTGTTCGATACGGTTATTCAGCGCAACGTAAAGCTGAGCGAAGCGCCGTCGCACGGGCTACCCGCCATTCTTTACGATGTGGAAAGCAAAGGCGCGGTAAACCACTTGGAGCTTGCCGAGGAACTAATTAAACGCAATAACCGGACAAAAGGGAACGTTTAGCCGAACGGCATCATTTTTGCATTATAGAAAGTATCATGAGTAAACGGGATCATAATGTATTGGGACGCGGCTTGGGCGCGCTGATGAGCGATGCCACGGGCAGTTCGTCCATTAATGAGCTGCCGATTGACTATGTGCATGCCAACCCGGAGCAACCCCGACGCACGTTCGACGCCGAGGCGCTTGCCGAATTGGCTGCCTCCATACGCTCCATAGGCTTGGTGCAGCCCATTACGGTACGTAAAAATGCCGATAACGACTATACCATTATCTCCGGCGAACGACGCTGGCGCGCCTCACAGCAAGCCGGCCTTGCCACCATACCGGCGTACATAAAAACAGCCGCCGATGAGGAGATGATGGAAATGGCTCTAATCGAAAATATTCAGCGTGAGGACCTGAATGCCATCGAAATAGCACTCGCTTACCGCAAACTGCTGGATATGACCGAAATGACGCAGGAAACGCTCAGCACGCGCATCGGTAAGAACCGCGCCACCATCAGCAACTATTTGCGTCTGCTCCGCCTGCCGGCTGAAATTCAGTTGGGCCTTACGGAGAAAAAGATCGATATGGGGCATGCACGCACGCTACTCTCGTTGCCGGAACCGGAGGAGCAGCTCGCTCTGTATACCGAAGCGCTCGACCAGCACCTCAGTGTGCGCGAATTGGAAAAACGGTGTCGCGAATACTTGGAACAGGGCAAAGATCCCAAGAAACGTGCCAAAACCAAGGGACGCTTCTACAGCAACGACGAATACGAAGCGCTGAGCAAGCAGCTCTCCAAGCATTTTAATACGTCCGTATCCCTATCCGCTACGGCAACCGGTAAGGGAAAACTAACCATACGTTTCAACTCTGAAGAGGAGTTGATGTACATTATTCAGCAAATTGAAGATAGTGCCCGCTAAAGGCATCTATCCGTTACTATGAGCTTGTTGGATAAAGCACTTACAAAGCATACTGTAAGCCGGGCAACCGTTTGCCTGCTTTTGTGGCTTTGCCCCATAGGGGCTTGGGCGTTTTATCCCGTTTGGCTCCCCATATCGGCAGGCGATTCGCTGCACACCGATAAACCGCTCCCCGTAATCAAGGGCGATTCGGCGCGCTCTGTCCCTTTGCTTGCCGCAACGGATACCACCCATTCCGTTACCGATACGCTTCCTCCGGCAAAAGCACCGGTAGATGCCGTAAAAGTAGCGCTACACAAGCCGTTTGTCCCCAACTCCACTATTGCGCTTTTATGCGCTGTAATCCCCGGAGGTGGGCAAATGTACAACCGTAAATACTGGAAAGTGCCGATTGTACTATCGGCGGCTTGCGCACTCTCCTATCTCGTGGGCTGGAATGCAACCCAGTTCAACGAGTATCACACCGCATACCGCGATTTTATGGACGATAATCCTTTGGCGCACGACTCCTGGAAGAGCTTTGTTCCTCCCGGTGACGATCCCGCCAATTACGTTAAGGATAGCAATATACAAAACCGCCTCAAGCGCGGCACAGAGCAGTACCAACGCAGCCGGGACTTCTACCTGATTATTTCCGCTGTTGTGTACCTTTTATCGTTTGTGGATACCTACGTGGATGCGCAGATGTTTACTTTTGATATTTCACCCGACCTGACGATGGCTTACGGAGGGCATTTTGCCTCGCCGCAGGTACCATATCCTACAGCGATCGGGCTTACCTGTAAGTTCAACTTTTAATGCAGATCTCATCATTTTTACGATCATCTATACTTACGCTACTCGCCCTTTTAGGCACAACGGTAGCGTTGAAAAGCCAAACAGCTACCTATTTACAGCAGAGTAGCCAGATAAAAGTTCCCGCACAATTGGAAGCGGATGCGGTGGAACTGATACGTAGTCAATACCGTACCTATTCAGCCGTTCCGCCACAGGATGCTCCCGGCGGCTACAATGCGGCATCCGATGCGAACAATGTAGCCCTCCGTCTTGCCCAACTACCCACTGAAATTGACGTGGCTTACGATGCCACTACACGAAAAGGTATAGAGCTTTTTCTCAAACAGAAGAAGCGTATGATCCCTTCGATGCTTTCTCTTGCCAATTATTACTTTCCCATTATCGAAAGCACCTTTGACGAATACGACATTCCTACCGAGCTGAAGTATTTGGCGCTTATTGAATCCGGCTTGGATCCATCTGCCTCCTCCGGCTCAGGAGCAAAAGGATTATGGCAATTTATGCTGCCTACCGCCAAAGCGTACGGCTTGGAGGTGAACAGTTTAGTGGACGAACGGCTCGATCCGCGTAAAAGTACCGTAGCGGCAGCGCGTCATTTGAAGGATCTTTACCGTGTGTATGGCGATTGGCTAATGGTAATTGCCGCCTACAACTGCGGTATCGGCAACGTAAACAAAGCGATCCGCCGCAGCGGAGGCAGATGCACATTCCGCAATATATACGATTTTCTGCCACGGCAAACGCGTGACTATGTGCCACTCTTTGTAGGCGCTTTTTACGTAATGCACTACCATAACGAGTACAATCTGCAACAGAACGATATATCCCTACCTACCGATGTGGATACGCTACAGATCAACGGCCGCTACTCCATCGCTTCTTTGGCGCAAGGCGCCGAGGTGAGCGAAGCGCTTTTCCGCAGCATAAATCCGCAATTCAAGGGTAATTTTGTGCCGGGGCATATACGCTCCTACGCGGTTACGCTACCCATTGCCGCTATTTCGCGCTTAGAAAGCTCCGGAGTGCTTGATTCCGCTTCCGAGGGGGATACGCCCTGCAACGGCAAAAAACCGATCCTGAGCCAAGTGGAAACCGTATCTACCAATCCAAATCGCAGTTATACGGTAAAGCGCGGCGATACGCTTTCCTCCATAGCACGCAGGCACAACGTGAGCCTTACGGCACTAATGAAGGCAAATGAGATTAAAAGCGTCAAGTACAAGCTTATTCCCGGCAAGGAGCTTGCCATCCCTGAAGCAAGTTGATCCCCTCCCGCAGGGCGACGAAAGCGCCTCGGGGCGGCAAAAAATAGCTATATTTGCCGTTGCGTGGCGCCCCCGATGTGGGAGCGTTACGCAAGGATTTTGTAAAACAGAGTAATAGAGAAACATTCTTATGCTAAGAAAGATACTTTCCGTATCGGGCAAACCGGGGCTTTACCGCCTTTTGTCGCAAAGTAACCATGCGTTTATCGTGGAGTCGCTCACGGATAAAAAACGCTTTCCCGTACATGCCACCGACAAAGTAGTCAGCTTGCAGGAAATCGCCATCTATACCAAAGAGGGCGAAATGCCGTTGGGCGAAGTGTTGGACAAAGTGTATGCACACTTCAGCGGTAATAAAGTTACCGATCCGCGGCTCACTAAGGGCGGAAAAGAAGAGCTGTACGCGCTGATGGACGAAGTGCTTCCCGCTTACGACCGCGAGCGCGTTTATCCCACCGATGTAAAGAAGCTGTTCCAATGGTACAACCTGCTTGTGGAAAGCGGCTTCGATAAATTCGCCCGCATCGAAGAGAAAGATGCCGAACAAACGGAGCCGGCGCCCGAATCTACGGACGATTCCGCCTCCAAAAAATAACGAATCATTCATTTAATCACAGTTCATAGATATGTTCAAATCGATGAAGTCTTTCCTCGCAAAGGAAATAGATCAAATCAAACAGGACGGCCTGTATAAGGAGGAGCGCATTATCACCACGCCTCAGCGTGCCGCCATTAAAGTAAAGCCCGGCAAGGAAGTGATCAACTTCTGCGCCAACAACTACTTGGGGCTGGCTGATAATCAACGCCTTATCGATGCCGCTAAGCGCGCTATGGACAGCCACGGATACGGAATGAGCAGCGTACGCTTCATCTGCGGTACGCAGGATATCCACAAGGAATTGGAAGCCGCCATCGCTCATTACTTCCAAACGGAGGACGCCATCCTCTACGCCGCTTGCTTCGATGCCAACGGGGGCGTTTTTGAGCCGCTCTTCGGGCCGGATGATGCTATTATTAGCGACTCGCTCAACCACGCTTCCATCATCGACGGAGTGCGCCTCTGCAAGGCAAAACGCTACCGCTATGCCAACGCCAATATGGAAGAGCTGGAAAAGTGCCTACAGGAAGCTCAGGCACAACGCTTCCGCATCATTGCCACCGACGGTGTTTTCTCCATGGATGGTAATGTAGCCCCGATGGATAAAATATGCGCTTTGGCGGATAAGTACGAAGCCCTCGTGATGGTGGACGAATGCCACTCCGCAGGCGTAGTTGGCCCCACCGGCAGAGGGGTAGGCGAACAGTTCAATTGCATGGATAAGATCGATATACACACCGGAACGCTCGGCAAGGCTTTTGGCGGTGCCGTTGGCGGCTTTACCGCCGGACCGAAGGAAATCATCGATATCCTGCGCCAGCGTTCACGCCCCTATCTGTTCAGCAACTCGCTACCTCCCGCAGTGGTGGGTGCCGGACTCGAACTATTCAAAATGCTGGAAGAAGACCACTCGCGCCACGATAAGCTGATGCAGAACGTGAACTACTTCCGCGATAAGATGCTTGCCGCCGGATTTGATATTAAGCCTACCCAGAGCGCTATCTGCGCCGTGATGCTGTACGATGCACCTCTATCGCAGAAGTATGCCGCTAAACTGCTGGAAGAAGGTATTTATGTAACCGGTTTCTACTACCCCGTTGTGCCCAAGGGCGAAGCGCGTATCCGCGTACAGCTCTCTGCCGGTCACGAAAAGGAACATCTCGATCGCTGCATCAACGCCTTCATAAAGGTGGGTAAGGAGCTGGGTGTGCTGAAGTAACCTACCGCTCGCAGAGCGAACCTACTGCTTCTCCCCCTAACTACGTAGGAGAAGCCCCGATAAAAGGTATATACGTTTCCGCCGAAACGTATATACCTTTTCTTTGATACCTATATACCTATCGCCTGAAACCTATATACCTTTTGACAGCAATAACCAAATGCATCGAAACCAATCCGAGCCAATCCGAATTAATCGGAATCAATCCGAGCTAATCAGAACTAATCAGAACTAATCAGAATCAATCGGATTAGTTCCGATAAACTCTGATAAGTTCCGATAAACTCTGATAAGTTCCGATAAACTCTGATAAGTTCCGATAAACTCCGATAAATTCTGATAAACTATCCGTAAGCTAACTGTTTTCCCTGCGCGCTGCACGGCGCACGTTGCTCATCCGCTCACGGATGCCGCCCTCTTTCGCGAAGCGCTCTTGCTGGTGTAGCATCAGACGCGCCAACATACAATCCGCCTGATGGATCAGCGTGATGGCCAAATTGCACAGTTCTTCGTCGTTCATTTTGGCAAAAAGTTCATTATGCTCCGTGATAAATGCATCGCTGCGCGCATATCGGCGCACGCCCTCGTAACGCGGATGTGCGTCATCCCATAGCGGAAGGGCGCGCACGCGTATGTAGTCCTGATAATCAAGGAGCAGCTCACCGAGGCTGGCGCGAGCTACATTGGTCAGTTTGATTTCCGTTTCTGAAGAAGTACTGGATGCCAAATTACCCTCAACGATATTCTGTTTGCCCGAACGGGCCGCCTGAATCATCTGATCCATCGTACGGTCGCTTGAAGCCAAATAGCGGTGGGCAAAATGATAAGTAAGGTCGTAAATAGCTTCCGTCACCTGATACACACGCAATTGCTTGTAATCGCCATAGCCGGGGAGGAAAGTGTGCGCCATAGATTCATCCAATACTAACTGCGAGTAAAGGTAGCTATTTAGGAGAGATTAAGCAGAATTATGGGGAAATATTGCTTGGTAAAGGGAATCAGAGCTTATCCGAATCAATCAGAACCAATCAGAATTAATCAGAACCAATCAGAACCAATCAGAATTAATCGGAACCAATCAGAATTAATCAGAACTAATCGGAACCAATCCGAGCCAATCAGAGCCAATCGGATTAATTCCGATAAATTCGGATAAACTCCGATAAGTTCGGATAAGCTCTGATAAGTTCGGATAAAAGCGGTATCGGGTGCGCGGCTGTGTGGTACGCGGTTGCGTTAAGTGACGGTCCGCGTCTGTGCGGGGCATTTGGTATTACCGGTTAGATCGGAATCAATCAGAGCCAATCGGAATTAATCGGATTAATTCAGATAAACTCTGATAAGTTCCGATAAGCTCTGATAAGTTCGGATAAAAGCGGTATCGGGTGCTCGGTGTGCAGTTGCGTCAAGCGACGGTACGCGTCAGTGCGGGGCATTTGGTATTACCGGTTAGATCAGAATTAATCCGAGCTAATCGGAACTAATCCGAATCAATCGGAACTAATCCGAATCAATCGGAACCAATCGGAACTAATCGGATTAACTCCGATAAGTTCGGATGAAAGCGGTAACGGGTGCGCGGCGGCGGTGCGGTGCATTGGGTACTACCGGTTAGATCAGAATCAATCCGAGCTAATCGGAACTAATCCGAATCAATCGGAG
>CABTZX010000030.1 GCA_902489445.1 uncultured Bacteroidales bacterium | reverse complement strand
TTTGATACACTTCGATACGTTAGGATACGTTACGATACACTTTAATACATTTGGGGGTGCGTCGTGTTGTACCTTTGCATCGCTTCCGGATAAAAAGGAGCAGCGCAAAAAGGCAATAGAGCCACACATTGCGCACAAAACGTTTACTTTGTATTAGTGATAATGTATGAAACAAGACTTGACAACGAAACACAACGGAATGGCAGGAAAGCTTCAATGGGGGCTGTTTTGTATTAAGGATAATGTATGGCACAAGATTTGACAAGGAATAATAAGGGTATCGTGCCGATCGGGGTTTTCGATTCGGGATACGGAGGGTTGACCATATTAAAGGCGTTGCGTGCAGCAATGCCGGAATACGATTGGCTCTATTTAGGCGATAACGCGCGGGCTCCGTATGGGAGTCGCTCGTTTGAGGTGGTGCACAAGTTCACGCTTCAGGCGGTTACCTATCTGTTTGCACAAGGCGCTCCGCTGGTGATCGTGGCGTGCAATACGGCATCGGCAAAGGCGCTCCGCACCATTCAGCAGCGCGATCTGCCCGTCATGCCGGATCCCACCAAACGTGTTTTGGGCATCATTCGTCCCACGGTGGAGGCGTTGGATGGCGCCACGCAAACGAAGCATATCGGCATACTGGCAACGGAGGGCACGGTGGCGAGCGAAAGCTATCCGGCAGAAATCGATAAGCTGTACAAAGGTTTTAGCGTTACGCAGGAGGCATGCCCCATGTGGGTGCCGCTGGTGGAGAGCGGCGAGGCGGAGGGCGAAGGCGCAGATTGGTTCATCCGCAAGCATCTTACACGTCTATTGGCACGCGATACCGCCATCGATACGGTTCTTTTGGCGTGTACGCACTATCCGCTGCTTCGGGAAAAGATCCGTCGCTATTTGCCCGAGGGGATCGGTCTGCTGGAACAAGGCGCCTATGTGGCTCCTTCGCTACAGGATTATCTGCGCCGTCACCCCGAGATGGCTTGCCGCTTGAGCCGAAAGAGCACCGTGCGCTACCTCACCACGGAGGCACCGGACACGTTTTCGCGGAAGGCTTCGCTCTTTGTGGGGAATGCCGTTCAGGCGGCGCACGTGGATATCGATAAAGCGAAGGATACGCTTCTTCAACACTGAATTGTTACCTTTGCAAATAGAGTAGAAATAATAGAGCGATAAAAAGCTATGAGCAAACGAATCGGAATAATTGCAGCACTTGTAAGTGCTTTGGTACTGCTGAGTGCCTGTGGCGCACGTCAAACAAAACAATCCATCTACAAGGATATCGAAGGCAAATGGCGGGTAGCCGCTATGGGCGAGAATAAAATAGCTCCTGAAAAGGATCAGTTGCAACTCACCTTTGATTTGCGCTCCGGTCGCGTGGGCGGTTACGGTGTATGCAACAGCTTTGGCGGTAGTTTTGTACTTCGTCCGAACGGAAAGATTCAGATCAAGGACATTATGACCACAATGGTGGGTTGTGACGGAAATATTCTGGAAGCCGCTTTGAATAGTGCTCTGGAAAATACGGAACGCATCGAAGTAAAGGACGGCAAAGCCTATTTGTACGGAGCAAACGATCCGGTAGCGTTGCTTACGCTGGAGCGGCCGTAATACGTAAGGAGTAAGCGGAGCGCGGTTGGGCTTTTCGGCGGCGGAGGGCTGAGAAAGAGCTCTTCGAGGGAAAGGCTTGGGTGCGTTGCGCGTAACAGACCCACAAATTGAATATGAAAATCACGCCAACACACAGTCTGTTGCGGTTAGTGGCTATGGGCATTGCAGCCGTAGCATTCAGCTTTGCTTCAGTGGCTCAGGTGCCGGTATCGGCTTCTGCCCGAGCAGGCGCTCTCTTCACGCTTGAGGAGATAACCGGCTTTGCCTTTTACGATCGGATTCCGGTGAAAAGTATGCAACCCTTTCCCGGAGATGGCGATGCCTATACGCAGCTGAGCCGGGACGGCAGGCGGATCACGCTAAAAAGCTACCAAACAGGCGAGGAACTTGCCGTAGTGGTGGATTTGAACAGCGCTCGCGGGGGCGACCAAATAGAGCGGATCGAACGCTACGCGGTGGCACCGTCGGGCAAGAAAGTACTGCTCTACACCCATTTGGAGGGCATCTACCGCCGTTCATTTAATGCGGATCTGTTTGTGTACGATGCCGCTACGCAAAGCATCACGCCGTTGAGTGATACACAAGGTAAAGTGAGGGAACCGATGTTCAGCCCCGACGGACGGATGATCGCCTTTGTGCGGGATAACAATCTGTACCTCAAAAAATTGGACTACGGAAGCGAAGTGGCGATAACCACAAGCGGAGCGAAAAATAAAATCATCAACGGCGCCACCGATTGGGTGTACGAGGAGGAATTTTCCGTAACCAACTTGATGTCGTGGAACGATGAGGGTACCAAGTTTGCCTACGTATCGACCAACGAGAGCGATGTGCGCGCATACAGTCTGAAGCACTACGGCGAAACGCTTTATCCGGAAGAGATTACCTACAAATACCCCAAGGCGGGGGAAAAGAATTCCGATGTATCGGTGTACGTCTACGATGTGCGGACCAAAGCAACGCACAAGATCGAGCTGCCCGTTGATAAGGATAGCTATATACCGCGGATCAGCTTCACCCCTATAGATGGGCAGTTGGCGGTATTCGTGCTCAATCGGCAGCAGAACGATTTGCGCATCTTTATGGTGAATGCTGCTACCACAATCGCACGCGAAACGCTTCGGGAACAGGATAGATGCTTCATAAGCGAAAAGTTGCTTTCCTCAACGGTAATCGATAAGGACGGCTTTGTGCTTCCGAGCGAACGAAACGGCTTTACACATCTATACCGCTTTAACCGTCAGGGGGTTATGACCAAGCAACTGACCCAAGGCAATTTTGATGTAACCGCATTCTATGGGGTGGACGGCAAAGGAAATGCCTATTATCAGGCAGCCGTACCCAATGCCCGGGAACGCCAAATATATCGGGTAACGCCTCAGGGCAAGAGTACGGTGCTGGCAGGCGAAAAGGGCTACAACGAAGCACACTTTGGCACAGATTTCAAATGGTTCGTGTGGGAACACTCTACGCGCCAAACACCGCGTGTTTACTCGGTAGCTTCGGCGCAAAACGGTAAAGTGGCGCGGGTACTGAACGATAACAAGGCATTGGCGCAGCGGCTCGCCGGCTATGCGCGTCCGGAACGTGAGTTTACCTCTATTAAAACGGAGCGCGGGGATGAGCTGTATGCAGAGTTTATTAAGCCGTTGGGCTTTGATCCGAATAAAAAGTATCCGCTGGTGGTGATCCAGTACAGCGGTCCGGAATCGCAAGAAGTACAGGATAAGTTCAGCCTCGATTGGGAGGAATACCTCGCGCAGCAGGGCCTTTTTGTAGCCATTGTGGATGTACGCGGAACAGCGGCTCGCGGTAGCGAATGGCGCCGGAGCACCTATTTGAATATAGGAGTTAAGGAGGCGGAAGATCATATCTCGGTAGCGCGTCGTTTGGGGAGCCTTCCCTATATAGATGCATCTAAGATAGCCATTTGGGGCTGGAGCTACGGGGGGTATACGGTGCTGCAATCGATGTGCCGCGGTGAGGGCGTTTTTGCCGCCGGAATAGCGGTGGCACCGGTTTCGGATTTCGCCTTTTACGATACCGTCTACACGGAGCGATACATGCGTACACCGCAGGAAAACGCCGATGGGTACCAAAGCAGTTCCGTACTGCCTATTGCTCATCAGCTCAAGGGCAAGCTGCTCCTCATCTACGGTTCGGCGGACGATAATGTGCATCCGCAGAACAGTATGCGCTTTGCCGAGGAGCTAATCCAAAACAATATAGCCTTTGATATGGCTGTTTATCCCGATGCGGATCACAGCATATTCGGAGGTAACCGGCGGTTGCATCTGTACACAAAGATGACCAACTTCCTAAAAGAAACCCTCCGCTAACCGATGGAGCCGAAGCCTGCACGTTGGCGCCCTTTACCCAAGCCCGAGTGGCTTAAGATAAAGCTGGGGAGCGATGCCACTTATGGGCATACGCGGGATGTGCTGTGCGCACATTCGCTTCACACCATTTGCACGAGCGGCAGATGCCCCAACCAAGGAGAATGCTGGTCGCGCGGAACCGCCACCTTTATGATCGGTGGCGATATATGCACGCGTTCGTGCCGCTTTTGTAATACCAAGAGTGGCAGGCCGAATGCCTTAAATCCGCTTGAACCGCTTTCCGTGGCGCAGAGCATTAAGGAAATGGCGCTTAAGCACGCGGTGATTACCGGTGTGGATCGGGACGATTTACCCGATGGCGGGAGCCGGCATTGGCAGGAAACCATCGAGGCGATCCATCGGCTTACTCCGGAAGTAACCATCGAAACGCTCATCCCCGATTTTATGGGGAGCACGGAGGCTCTGGATCGCATTATTGATGCTAAACCGAACATCATATCGCACAATATGGAAACGGTGCGGCGGCTCACCCCATCGGTGCGTAGTGTGGCTACTTATGAACGCAGTTTGGCGGTACTTCGCTACATTGCCTCAAAAGGGGTGGTTACCAAAACCGGCTTTATGCTGGGGTTGGGCGAAACCTATGACGAGGTACTGGAGCTGTTGCGCGATGTGCGTGCCTGCGGCGTATCCGTAGTAACTATCGGTCAGTATCTGCAACCCACGCGCAAACATCTGCCCGTAGTGGCGTATATTTCGCCGGAAGTGTTTGCCCAATTGAAGGAAGAGGGCTTAGCGATGGGCTTCCGCCACGTGGAGAGCGCTCCGCTGGTTCGCTCCTCCTATCATGCCGAGCAACATATGCTTTGATGCCATGTCCCGAAGATTGCTGATTGATCAAGGCAACAGTTTTTGCAAAATAGCCTTTTCCGAAGGTGGCGATTTGCAACCTGTGGCTTTTGTCAAGCCGGATCAGGCGGTAACCTATCTGGCTACGCGTCTGCATGGCGCAAGCAACATTGCCGTTGCGCTGTATTGTTGCGTGGGAGGGCATCACGAGCCACTTCGCGAATGGCTTCAAACGCACGCTTCCCGATTAATTATACTCGATGAGCATACGCCCATACCGATTGCCACAAACGGATATGAGCGAGCTTCGTTAGGTGCGGATCGCATTGCCGCTGCGGTTGGCGCGCTGAGCATGTTTCCCGATAAAGATCATTTCTTAGTGATCGATATCGGCACCGCTATCACCTTTGATTGGGTGGATAGGAAAACAGGCTTCCGCGGAGGAAACATATCGGCGGGGCCCGGCCTACGAGCCACCGGCTTGCACCGTCATACCGCCCTGCTACCGTTGGTTGAATTGGATCGCGAGGAGCAATACGAAGGTTTTGCCGCCGATACGCGTTCCGCACTGGCAAACGGTCTGTTTCTCGGGGTGCGTTACGAAATAGAAGGCTACATAGCGGCGGTTCGTACAACCTATCCCGATGCAATGGTACTGCTGACCGGAGGCTACGCGCCCTATTTTGCCGAGAAAATAAAAAACGTGACCTTTGTGGAACGGCTCACAATGGTCGGATTGAATAGAATTGTCGCCTATAATGAAGAAATTGAGAACGATTAACCCTGCAAAGTATCTTTTTGCGCTATGGCTGGTGCTATCTGCTTCCGTGCAAGTTGCCCTTGCTCAGAACAACAGCACCGAGTCGCCTTACACACGCTTCGGCTTGGGAATGCGGCACGAAACTACATCAACCGCCACGCGAGCCTTGGGCGGTGCTGCACTGGGCTTAAGGCGTGCCGATGTAATCAATTCCAAGAACCCGGCATCCTACGCGGCAGTCGATTCGCAAACATTCATCTTTGATTTTGGTGCCTCTATGGGGGTAAGCATACTGAAGGAAGGAAATACTCGTGATGCACGTATGCTCGGCAACTTTGAGTATGCCACGATGCTCTTCCCCATAACGCGCTGGATGGCGATTAGTGCCGGACTCAAGCCCTATACTTCTACCGGTTATCGGTTTGGCTCTACGGAAGCGCTCCCCGGAGCGAAGGCCCGTGAGTACACCGTCCAGTACAAGGGAATGGGCAATATGAGCAACCTCTACCTCGGAATGGGTTTTGAGCCGTTTAAGGGTTTTACGCTCGGTGCCAACTTTAGCTACATATTTGGCAAACAGGTGTACGTGCGTACCATTGATTACGGTACCTCCGGCTCCTATACGCCCAACTTCTACGAAATGCTTTCCGCTCGCGGCTTCCGAACGGATGTAGGCTTGCAGTACGGCTTCAAAGCCGGTCGGCAGGGCAACATTACGCTCGGTGTCACCTACAGCCCTTCGCTGCCTTTGTGGAGTAAGCAGGTTTTCTTGGATAACGTATCGCAAGGAACCGGCATCATCACTACGGAGCGCAACGATACCATCACTTCGCAGGAGGCATTCCGCATGCCGCACGAAATCGGCCTGGGCGTTGCCTATTCCTATAAGGATAAACTGTTGCTCTTAGGCGATTTGCAGTACAATTTATGGCACAATACCATCAGCGATACATCCAAAGCTACGCCGGTTAATCAGTTCCGTTTTGCTTTGGGAGCCTGCTTTGTGCCTAACCGCGAATCGCGCAGTTTAGGGCAAAGAATGGAATACCGATTCGGTATATCGGGTGAAAATCATTACATGCAGATCCCCGATGCTACCGGCACGCTTCGGGGTTCGCTGATCGGAACGCTCTCCGCGGGGATCGGCATTCCGATGGTGGATCGCCGCTCGTGGGTCGATTTAACTTTGGAGTATAAGCACCTCATGCCGCAGGCAAAGGGAATGATATCCGAAAATTACCTTCAGCTTACGTTTGGATTGCGCTTTAACGAAGCTTGGTTCCGTAAACTGAAGCTCGATTAACCGCCATAAAACAAACTATTGTTACCTTTACCATTGCTAGATAAGGAGGAAACAAACAATTAGAGATAAAATACAAGACCAATGAAAATTAGACACTTGCTTATAGGAGCCTTGCTACTGGCGCCGCTCGCTATGCTTCAGGCTCAGACCGGAGTAACCGACGGTTCGCCCTTTGGGCATGGAGAAGACAGTGTACGCTGCCGCGAAAATATCAGTCTGCTCACCTCCTATGCCAAAAGCGGGAGCTTTAAAGACGCAAAGCCATTCTGGGAAAATGCACTCAAGGAATGCCCCGGGTCGAGTAAAAACATCTACATCTACGGAGCAAAAATACTTGCCTGGGAAATTGAACACGCCGCCACACCGGCGGAAAAGACCGCTAAAATAGAGGAGCTCCTCGCACTCTACGATAAGCGTGCAGAATACTTTGGGGACGATCCCAAATATAGCCGTGACTGGATTTTAGCACAAAAGATTACGGACTATATGAACTACGTGGGAACCCAAAACCTTGATTACGACCGCATCTATAAGTGGACCGATAAAGTGGTTGCCGATGATGGCAAATCACTTGATCCCAAGGTGGTTTACTTCCACGTATTCTCCTCGCTTAACAAGGCGATCGGTAACCCTTCGTGGCACGAACAATACATCAACGACTATATGATGGGTAACGACCATCTGGAACAATCCATTGACCTTGCAAAGAGTGCCGGCGATACCGTAACCCTCGACTATGTTCAAAGCTTGAAGGATCAGTTGGACGCCCTCTTTGCGCAGAGCGGGTTGGCAGATTGTAAGATGCTTGCCGATATTTACGGCAAAAACCTCGAAGCCAACAAGGATAACCAAGCTTTCCTGCAGGCTATGTTGGATATGTTCCGCATTTCGGACTGCGAAAACAGCCCCCTCTACTTCAAAGCCAGTAAGTATATGTTTGCTATTCGTCCTACCGCTCCGGCTGCCATTGGGTTGGCTCGCGAAGCGTTGAACAACAAACGTACTTCCGAAGCTGTTGATTACCTGAACAAAGCCATTGGGCTTACCAGCGACCGCAAGCTTAAATCGCAGTGCTACTATACGCTCGCAACCATTCAGATGAATGCGCACAGCTATGGACAGGCACGCACTTACTGCAACAAGGCGATGGCTGAAAATCCCAATATGGGTGGTCCGTTGATTTTGATCGCGCAAATGTATGCTTCCTCGGCTTCGTCCATTTTCCCCGATGATCCCGTTAAGCAGCGTTGCGTATTCTACTTGGCGATCGATAAGCTTGAAAGAGCGCGCGCTATTGATTCCTCGGTAGCCGGAAGAGCCAATCAACTTATCGCTACCTATCGTCGTAGTTTGCCCTCCTCGGCTGACATCTTTATGCACCCCGAGCTGGAAAGCGGTAAATCTTTCCATGTAGGCGGTTGGATCGGTGAAAGTACCGTTATCCGATAAAACGCTTCCCTGCGGCGCATCAATAAAGGTATTCAGGAGTAGGCTGTCCCTCCAAGCGAGGGGCGCCCTGCTCCTATTTGCTTTATTGCTTGCCTTGGCCCCATCCTGCAACAAGGATCGTAAGCCTGTAATGACCAATGTTACCTTTGATGCTAACGCCGGTTACTCTATGCTTACGCGCAATGTGAACGTGGCGGTGTCCGATTCCGGCAGAACGCGCTACCAAATGATTGCCGATATCTGGTATATCTACGACCAGGGCGACAGCTCCCGGTGGTTCTTCCCCCAAGGCTTCCTCGCTAAAGAGATCGATACGCTCAAAACGATGCCGGCGCGCCTTTCTTCTGATACGGCTTACTACTTTACCGTTCAAGATAAATGGCTTTTCACCGGACACGTGAAAGCGGTTAACGAAATCGGCGATCAATTCTCCGCCAAACAACTCTATTGGGATAAACAATCCGGAACGGTCTATTCCGACGATACCGTAACCATCGTGAGCGGCGAACGGCGTCTTACTGGTTCCGGATTTGTGGCTAATCAGGATTTCTCGCGTTACTCTTTCTATAACAATAGTGGTGTAACCGAAGTCGATGACGATGAACTATAACCGATGGACTACATTTCCCTCATTTTCGCGCTACTCCTACTGATCGCTTTCTCCGCACTCTTTTCCGGAATGGAGATTGCCTATCTATCCACGGACCGCTTGCGCCTGCTCATCGATAAATCGCGCGGCGGACCCGTCAGCTCCGTCCTGAGACGCCTTTTTCGCAGTACAGGCCTTTACATCACCACTATGCTGGTGGGCAACAACATTGTTCTGGTAATGTACGGCTTGGTGATGTCCGCATTGCTCAATCCGCTCCTGGAGCGGCTCATCCCCGATTGGGCAGTACTGATACTCAATTCGCTCATCGCCACTTTCATCATCCTTATTTTTGGCGAGTATCTGCCCAAAAGCTACTTCAAACGAAACGCCAATCAGAGCATGCGGCGCTTCGCTTTTCCCATCTATTTCATTTACATTTTGCTCTATCCGGTCAGCCTTTTGTGCGCACTCTTCAGCCGAATGTTCATTTGGATGAGTGGTTCTGCCAATAAAGAGCAGGCAATTGCCGCTAAGCTGACCACCATCGATTTGGATCACTATCTATCCGTGAGTGCGCAATCCGACGGAACTGCCGGCAAGCAGCCGCTCGATACGGAGGTAAAGATATTGCAAAACGCCATCGACTTTTCCAGCGTCAAGGCGCGTGATTGCATGGTGCCCCGCAACGAGATTGTGGCGTGCGATATATCCGCCTCGGTGGAGGAACTCAAGCAATTATTCGTACAGACGGGCTACTCCAAAGTGGTTGTCTATCGCGATAGCATTGATGATATCGTGGGGTACGTGCATTCCTCGGAAATGTTCCGCGGCCCCGATTGGCAGCATCGGATGCGCAAGGCGCTCTTCGTTCCGGAAAGCGCTTTCGGCCACAAGCTGATGCGCCAACTGATGCTCCGCAAACAGAGCCTCGCCGTGGTGATTGATGAATTAGGCGGAACCGCCGGAATCATTACACTGGAGGATTTGGTTGAGGAGATCTTTGGCGAAATCGAGGACGAACACGACAAAGAAACGATCGTAGCGAAGCAAATTGACGAGCATAACTGGGTGCTGAGCGGTCGCATTGAGATTGATGAACTCAACGAACGCTTTGGCTTGGATCTGCCGGAGGCGGACGACTACAATACGCTTGCCGGCTTTGTGATACACAATTGCGGCTCCATCCCGAAAAGTAAGGAGCAGGTAACCATCAATAAGTATCGTTTCACCATCCTAAAGAGTACCTCTTCCCGCATCGAGCTACTCCGCCTCAACATTCCCGACGATTAACCATGCCCCACCTCATATAACATCTGTCCCCGCGGAGTGAGGGTTTCGCCATAGTTATATGAGAGCGGGCGGTGGGGAAAAGTATCCCGACCGGCTCCCTCAGCGTATCGTTTGCGCGCAAAACGGCTCTTGTTATCGGAAACTTTCCCTCTGACCCCAAAGTTGGAGGATTCAAATAAGATGTTACCTTTGTTGTCTTGGAAATTAAGGAGTACACAAGCTCGCAAACGAACAAATAAAGAGATACCGATAATACCGATAACAAAAACACCCTATGCAAAACAACCGATTAAAAAGATACTTCTGCACGGCACTTTGTGCACTTTCCCCTCTAATCCTCAGCCTGCTGGTAATCAATCCGGTTATGGCGGCTCCGGTAGACAAAGCTGTCGCAAAAGAGCTCGCTGAAACGTTTTTTGCCACAACTCCCGGCATGCGCGCCGGAAATGCTTCCTCAACCCTCACGCTTACGGGGGTCATTTTGTCCAACGGAAGCGAGCAGCCTGCTCTTCAGTACGTAAAATCGACGAAGAACGAATCTCCGGAGGCTCTTATCTATATATTTGAGCGCGGAGCCGGCAACGGATTTGTGTTGATTGCCGGCGATGACCGTTTTGAGCCTTACGTAGCCTATTCCACGGAAGGACGCTTTACGCTGGAAGGCGCTCCCGAGCATGTGCGTAACTTCTTTGCGCTCTACACGGCACGGATGGAGCAGCTTTTGGCGCGTGGCGATAATGCGTTGCGCGGGTTGCACGATCGAACTCTCCGCACGCAAGCGCTTCTTCAGCATCAAGGTGCGGCAAAAACGGCAAATCTGAAAGCCGAGGTTCGCCCACTGCTGCGGAACATTATGTGGAATCAAACCTCGCCATGGAACAACCTATGCCCCGAAATTGACGGCAAGAGCGCTCCGGTAGGCTGTGTGGCTACTGCCTTGTGTCAAATTATGCTGTTCCACAAGTGGCCCTTGCGTGGGATGGGCACGCATACTTATATAGAAGGCAGACATGTTTCCCATACGGTTGATTTTTATAAAGAGGCATATCGTTGGGAGCGTATGTTACCCAATACCACAAATGTCTCAGCCAGTGCATCCGAAGCATACGAGATGGCGCGGCTCAGCTACCACGTGGGCGTGGCATGCGATATGGATTACAGCCCAAAGGGAAGCGGAGCCCTCACAGTCAATGCCTATAGGGGGTTGATAGAAAATCTGGCCTATTCACCGGAAGCAAGGTATCTCCAACGCGAAAATTTCACGAAGGAAGGGTGGACAGAACTTATTTTGGGCGAGCTAAGCGCGGGTCGCCCCGTCTATTATGCCGGTACCGGAAAAGAGGGCGGCCATGCTTTTGTGTTCGACGGCTACGATAAAGATGGCAAAATACACGTCAATTGGGGCTGGGGTGGTACTGCAAACGGCTACTTCAGTATGGATGCCCTTGATCCGGACGAGCTGGGGGTAGGAGGCAGTAGCGGTGCTTTCAACTATAATCAGGAAGCATTGATCCGCATTATCCCCGATCGAAAGGGAACTGCCGATGCCAATAACGGCGATCCGTTCGCTTTGGCCCTTAAGCTCTCCATAACACCGGAGGGAAAGCTCTGTGCCGATTCGATTCACATCAAGAACATCTATCCTCAAGCTTCATTCCGTGGAGACGTTACTTTAGCTTTATTCCCGCTTGATGGTAGCAACGGCGAAAACGATACCTATTCGGATCTTTCCGCTACGCTGCTCAGCAATGTTGACGTGCCTTATTCCGATCCGGACGATAAAACAATAGGGCATTTGGGCAAAATTACGTTCGATCTTAGCCCGAAAGACGGTACCTATTGCGCCCGATTGGTGTATCGCGATGCCGGAAAGAGCACTTGGCACGCAATGCCGCTCGTGCCCGAAAAGGACAATTTGGCATTGATCCGCGTTGAAAACGGCAAAATGGAAATTGTATCCAACGAGGCAAAGCCGGCAAAGATTACGGCGATAGAGGAAAGTATGCGTAACGGATTCCCCCCGGAGGAACCCTCTTTCTTCGAGATGGCGTTTGAGAATAAAGGTAGCGAAGAGCTGTTCGCTCCATTCATTATCTATCTCTTTAAAGAGGAAAATGCCAAAGGAAAGTTCGTTATGGCCCTGCAATGGGTCAGAATACCGCCTTTTGGCAAGTGCAAAGTACACTTCGATTGGGCTCCGCTACGGATGGATAACCCCAAAATGATTCGTCTTCATTATCCCGGAGGAATAAGTGATTCTGGCGAATTTGAATACCTCACGCTGGAATTTACCGGGAAGGACATCAATTACACTGCTGCATGTCCGGTTTCTCCTTCCACTGAAAGGTTGCGGATAGCGCCTCAACCTGCCGATGAAGCGGTTACGCTCTACAATATGAAGCCCGGAACGCCCTATCGGCTTACGGATATGAGCGGAAAGCTCCTTATGCAGGGCAAAGCGGAAGGTGAAAGCGTAACGCTTTCTGTTCAAGCTCTTCCCGAGGGAACCTATCTGCTGCTGACGGACGAGGCGCGGGAAAAAGTGATTGTCAGGCACAATTAGCACAGTAGTGGTGTAGTGGCTCCGGAGAGCCTTAGATGAAAGCCGAAGCAGAGTGGCAGAGGTCGCTCAAAAGGTATAGATGTTCTGAACAAAAGGTATATACATTTCGATTGAAAGGTATAGATGTTTTTCGCGAAAAGTATAGATGTTTTGTTCGGAAGATAGGAATCGGCTCGTTCAAAAAGAGGCGCAAATCGGCTATTTACAAGGTAGCAATTAGTAAAGAAAGCGATAGAAATGTTTCATATTTGTGACTGTTTCGAAACTAATCGCTACATTTGCCTACCAAAGATGCGCGCAACTGAGCGTTAGCTCGGGAGTGCCGTTGTGTCTGCACTGCTCGGACGTGGCAAGAAATGCGTATCTTTGAACGAGAAGAAGGAATGGAATTTGGTAAGACGGGTATGGTAATAACGATGAAGTACGCCTGCTGTATGCGGAGCGTGCCCTACCCACGTACGAACGAAAATATAAAACAACAATAATAACACCAGAAAAGAAACGGAAAAGAATGTCTATGAGAAGATTATCTCTATTCTTCCTAACCCTGATTATGGGATTAGGTTGGGCAACGGCCCAGACACGGACAGTGACCGGTACCGTTATCTCCAGTGAGGATAACGAGCCGATGATTGGTGTGAACGTAGTTGTTGTCGGTCAGACCAATATTGGTGCGCCAACCGACATCAACGGTAAGTTTACACTTTCTGTGCCTGCCAATGCCAAGCAGCTGCAGTTTAGTGCTGTAGGCTATAAAACGGTTACCTTGGATATCAAATCGGTAATGAACGTTACGATGAATCCGGATGCCGAAGTTTTGGACGAAGTTGTTGTCGTAGGTTACGGTACAGGGCAGAAAATCAGCACTGTATCGGGCTCGGTAGCACGTGTCTCCAGCGAAAAACTTGAAAACAAACCGGTAGCTAACGTAATGGACGCGCTCCAGGGGCAGGTCAGCGGTATGCAGGTTTCAACCGCCAGTGGTGACCCCAATGCAGTTGCCGAAGTAAAGATACACGGTAATGCCTCTCTCGGTGCCGGTGGTGCGCCCCTCTACATTGTGGACGGTGTGCAGACCTCTGCCGATATCGTGATGGCGATGAACCCGAACGACTTTGAAAGTTTCACCGTATTGAAGGACGCTTCCTCAACCTCTATTTATGGGGCTCGTGCAGCTAACGGTGTTATCGTAATTACTACCAAAAAGGGTAAACGTAATCAGGACGGTGTTGTTGCCGCTTCTGTGATGTATGGTGTATCACAGCTTATTTCGCGTAAGCCGATGGATCAGCTGATGAGCGGGCAGGAATTGTTCGATTATCAGTTGCGTCATACCCAATCGGATCGAGTAAAAACTTTCGTAAAGGGATTTGGCCCGACCAACTTCCGCGGTGTATTCGACAAAGACAATAAATATGCTATCGTAAGCAAGGACTACGATTGGCTTGATGTATATATGGGCAATTCTGCTCCCCTACTGCAAGCCGACCTTTCCGTATCCGGTGGTAGCGAAAACATTACCTATTACGTATCCGGTGGTTATTTCAGCCAGGACGGTATTTCGGTTGACCCCTCACACTATCGTAAGATCAACCTCAGAACAAATGTAGATGCACGCGTTAAGGATTGGCTCCGCATTGGTGTCAATGTATCCGGTGGTACCATGAAACAGCAGGCTGCCGGAGGATTTGGATCAGCTTACTTGGATGGTGGTACGTTCGGTGCTTTGGTAATGCCTAAATACTACAGCCCGTACTGGACCGGTAGCGGCCGACAGGATTCTATCGGTGGTGGTTTCCACGGCTATGCTAACTACATTCGTGTACACAAGCAGATGCCTGTATTTGACGGCGCTATTATGTACATGCCTAACTATACCCGCACCTTTATTACGGACGAATCCAACACAACTCGTTTGAATGGTAGCGGATATGCTCAGTTCACTCCTATTGATGGATTGACTCTTAAAACGCAGTATGGTATTGACTGGTCCATGGGACGCAGCAACTACCTCATCACTCCGGATTATCCCTTTGCAAACGGATTGGGAAGCAATCGTCAAGGTTTTGACCAAGATTACGTAGCTACCTGGACGAACACCGCTGAATACAAGTGGCGTGCTGACGATATCAACAACTTCACCTTCCTACTCGGTCACGAGTTTGTAGATGCTCATGGTGAATCTTTCGCTGCAGCAGCTCGTGGCTTGCTGAGCCGTGACTTTATGTACCTTAGCCATGGTCAACGTGGCGACTATTTGCTGCTTCCTTCGCAGAGTAGCTATTCTTATGCATTCCTCTCCTTCTTCGGACGTGTAAACTACACCTTCAAGGATTGGATGGCATTTGACGTAACACTCCGTCACGACCGCAGTAGCCGTTTTGGTAAAAACCATCAGGGCGCTACCTTCTTCTCCGTGGGTGGTATGTACGATATCTATCGCACACACTTTAAGGATCTGAATTGGATGAGCACTTTCCGCTTCAAGGCAAACTATGGTACGCAGGGTAACTCCTCCATACCTCTCTATGCTTCTGAAGCTATGACCGGTATTATCAACTATACCAACGAACTCGCCTTTGGGGTTACCTCCATTGGTAACGAAGACCTTACCTGGGAAAGCCAGGGTATGCTCAGTGTAGGTATTGATTATGGTATGTGGGAAGATCGCCTCTCCGTAGGGGTTAGCTACTACAACCGTAAAACTTCTAACATGTTGATGAACGTGCCCCTGCCTTACGCAACTGGATACAGCTCTCGTTGGGCTAACGTAGGAGCTATGACCAACCAGGGTATTGACCTTGATATTGACTACAAGTTCCTCGATGTAAAGGATTGGGAAGCTTTCTTCTCCACCACCTTTAACTACAACGCCGAACGCGTAGATAGGCTCTTTAGCGAAGAAACCAACAAGAATGGTTATCGCATTGGTGACCTCTCACACTACGATGTAGGAAAACCGATCGTTTTCTACCAGGCTCGCTTTGCCGGAATCAATCCTGCAAATGGTAAACAGATGTGGTACAAAAAGGACGGCACCAAGACCGAAGAATACAGCGAAGAACTTCGTCAGCGTATCGAATACGCTAAGGTAACTCCTCCCATTAGCGGTGGTTTCTCTCTTGGCGTTACTTGGAGAAAGCAGCTCTCACTCACCGCAGACTTCTCCTATATGGTAGGAGCCTACTCGATGAACAACGACCGCTACTTCCTCGAAAACAACGTAAGCGGTATGAAGATGATCAACCGTAGTAAAAAGCTTTTGGACGAATGGACGCCTGAAAACCCCTACAACAAGGAAATACCTAAGTTTGGGGAAACCTTCAACTTCGACGACCGTTTGCTCGAAAACGCCTCTTTCCTCCGTATGAAGAACTTGCAGCTCAGCTATATGCTCCCCAACTCGCTCTTCAAGAATACGAAGGTAATTCACGGTGTGCGCGTTTACTTCTCCGCACGTAACCTATTCACGGTTACGCACAAGAGCTTTAACGGATTTGACCCCGAAGTGAGTGCAGGTGGATTTACTATGAATAAGTTCCCCTCAACACGTCAATTCGTGGGCGGTCTTCAATTGCAGTTCTAACTCCTTAAGTGATAAGTGAAGACAATGAAAAAGATAGTTTATATTTTCTCCGCGCTCTTGTTGTTGCTTATGGGTTCCGTAAGCTGTAACGTAACGCGCGAACCGGAGGTGACTCCCAAGCAAAAGCCGTTCGAAAACCTCAAGGAGGCTCAGATGAACCGCGATGCTGTATACGCATTGTTGCGTGAAGTGGAATCACCCAACGTTTTGGATGGTATTGAAATACAAGGCGACTTGTACCACCTTACCTTCCTTGATAATAATAGCCTTTATGGACTTTATCGCTGGCAGCGCCAGTCTGTTCAGGATCACGATGTTATCCTCTCCTACTACGCCAATTTCTATTCGGTGTTGATGCAGGCTAACTACTTTATGATGCGTGCTGAAGAACTGAAGGCGAACAATACCCTAATCAAAAGCGACGACGATCGCGCACTGCTCGATCAATACGTTGCTGAAATGAAGGTAATTCGCGCTTTGGCTCACTGGCGTCTTATCCAGCGCTTCTCAAAGCCCTGGGACGGCAAAACGGACGACGAACCCTATAGCGGTATTCTGATGCAAACCGAGTACAAACCGCTCGAAAACGCACAGGCCAAAAAGGCTTCTCGTAAGGCTGTGTACGACCAAATCCTTAAGGACTTGGACGAAGCTATTGCCACGCTCAAGCCGGATGCTAACAAGGAGGTAACTCCCGCCATCTACCTTACGCGCGACTACGCGTTTGCCATTAAGGCTCGTGCATGCCTCACCAAGCAAGATTGGGCAGGTGCATACGCGGCCGCTAAGGAAGTGATGGACGCTTATCCCCTCAAGGATATATCCTCAATGGGTACCGGTGATAAGATTGCCGAAGTTGAAAAGCTTTGGCGTACCGAAAACAGCCCTGAAATATTGGTTCGTTTGAAAACCACCTCACAGTTTGGTGCTTTCGCGAGCACGATCTACGCAGGATCGCTGCAGATGGACTACGTAAACTACAACGACCCCAACGACTTAACGATGGAACAAGTTGTATACCGTACACCCGCCCTAATCCTTGAACAGTGGGTAATTGACCTCTACGATGCTATGGATCCGCGTAAGGCGGCTTACATCGGCAAGGAAGACTTCTACTATGAAGGAACCGGTATACCTTTCTATACGCTTACCAAGTTTAAGGGCAACCCCTCTTTGGATAAGGACCCCAAAAAGCCCGAATTCAAACTCGGTGTTCACCTCTTTAATGCCGGTGAAGCATACCTCATTGCTGCCGAAGCAGCTACGGAAGAAGGCAACATTGCCGAAGCTATTGATGCCATCAAGCAGCTTCGCTTGGCACGTGGTGCATCCTTCGATAGCGATGCGCTGCAGAGCAGAGAAGATGTACGCAAGTTCGTTCGTGAAGAACGTGTGCGCGAACTCGTTGGTGAAGGCTTCCACTTTAACGACTTGGTACGCTGGCGCGTGCCCGTTAAGAGAGGCGAATCACAGCAGAGCGTTGAAGCCGTTGCCGAACCTTTCGGTATTGATGCTACCGTTCAGTTGGATGACAAATACCTCACCGTGCCTTTGGATAACCCGATGTACATCTGGGAATTCCCCACACGTGACTTGGAAAACAACGCCAACCTGCGCGAATATCGTAACTGGAAGTAAGCTGTTGCCTGCGGGTCTATGCTACTGCATATCACCCATAAGTAAACAGAAATACTTATAGCTTATAAAGGGGGCATCCTATAAGGGTGCCCCTTTTTCTTATCCTACCGGCACAGAGGCTTCGTTGCGGTACTACAAACTATCACTCACCGCACAAAGCCGGCCCCTTACGAGCACAACCCGTTAGGCACAATAGCCCTATTACCACCATCAATGTTTGCTTACCATTGATGTATGAAACAGCACCGAATGGTGCTGCTCTCACTGCCGCCGTTAAGCTTGCTGGTATCCACGTGTTGGCGCAATCCCCCGCAGAGGCAATCCATCGGAGCTAATTCGAAGCTCTGAGCTAATCCGAACTTATCCGAGTTTATCCGGACTAGTTCGATTGACTCTGATTGGCTCTGATTGACTCCGATTAATTCCGATAATCCCCGATCTAAGCCGCTTCACCGGACACGCTGACGCGCACCGCAGTTGCTTTTATCAGAGCTTATCAGTATTAATCCGATTGGTTCCGATTAATTCTGATTAGTTCCGAAAAATTCCGGTACTCTAGTAGCACTATAACTACTATAGTTACTAATTACCCCAATTGGCGCAGGAATCCCCCTCGCGCGGGAGCTATTACAATATGTCAAAGAACGCTGTTTCTCGGGGTGGGGCATCGGCACCGCTGTACTATTCATCCGCATCTTCTTATCATCCGCTGATGCTAACTACCTGTTGATGCTAATGATCAACCGGTGCTAACCATCTGTGGAGGTAACCTATCCGCTGATGTAATAATCAGCCGCTGTTCACCATCCGTGGAGGATAACCGTCCGCTGATGTAATAATCAGTCGGGGGTAATGTCCGTCGGTGCTTTTGCTCCGAGGCGA
The DNA here is from genome assembly GCA_902489445.1 of uncultured Bacteroidales bacterium. Lineage (GTDB taxonomy): Bacteria > Bacteroidota > Bacteroidia > Bacteroidales > Porphyromonadaceae > Porphyromonas. The sequence continues at coordinate 481 of CABTZX010000030.1, read as the reverse complement.
TAACACGCAACTAGAGCTCGCTTGCTCCGCGCGGCTAACGCCTATTCCCTGAGGAACGATGCAAAGGTACAACACGATGCAACCCCCAAGTGTATTAAACTGTATCGAAGTGTACTAAACTGTATCGTAACGTATCCTAACGTATTAAACTGTATCGAACTGTATCGAAACGTATCAAAGTGTATCAAACCGTATCGAAACGTATTAAACTGTATCGTAGGATAAGTTTATCGGAACTTATCTGAGTTTATCGGAATTAATCTGATTGATTACGATTGATTACGATTGGTTTCGATTGGTTCTGATTGGTTCAGATTAGCTCCGATTCCTTCCGATTAGTTCTGATTGGCTCGGATTAGCTCCGATAAGTCGGAAAAACGGCGCTAACTATCTCTCTCTGATAACAGAATAAATAAAAAGTAAGGGGGCGAACCCCTTTCAGGATTCGCCCCTCCTACGGTTTGGCTCGTTACGTGGCGTC
>CABTZX010000029.1 GCA_902489445.1 uncultured Bacteroidales bacterium | reverse complement strand
CATAATGGTTCCGTATCCGTTTTCGGCTGTTTAGGCGCACTTTCGCTTATGGCGCTTGGGCTTTCCGTGCGCGGAGTGGCGGGATGGCTCAAATCGGATGCCCAAGTAAAGGAGCTGAAGGCAACCTGCGCCGGGTTGGAGGAACGGAACAAACAATTGGAGGATAAGCTTTCCTACTACGATTACCGCGAACTTCCTCCCAAGGACGAAACAGTCGTTCCGGACGTTGCGCAGCTTCCGGATTTCTCCTCAATCAATGATGCCGAGTTCGAAGGCAGTGAACCGCTCACCGGTCAGGACGATACATTGGGAGAAAGCGATCCGCCCGTAGAGGCATAATGTTTGGACGAAAAAATCTCTCGCAAGCGGATGATGAAGAGAAGGACTTAGTCCGCCGGCTTCAAGATCCCGCCTCCAAGCGGCTCGCATTCGGTGAGTTGATGGACAAGTATAGTGCGCGCCTCTACGCACAGATACGTTACATGGTAACGCGGCACGAGGATGCCGATGATGTGTTGCAGGAAGTGCTGTTGCGGGTCTGGAGAGGTATCGATCACTTTCGCGGAGAAGCAAAGCTCTACACCTGGATGTACCGCATTGCGTACTTCGAAGCGCTGTCGTTCCTTAAAGAGAAGCGGCGCAAACAGGAACATATTACGCTGTTGGACGATGACAACGACTATTGGGCAGAGCAGATTGCAGCTGATCCCTACTTTGACGGGGACGAGCTGGAGCTTAAGTTGCGTGCCGCCATCGATACCCTTCCACCCAAACAGCAACAAGTGTTCCTGCTTAGGCATTACGAAGAGCTTCCGTATAGCGAAATATCCGAGTTGACCGGTACCTCCGAAGGCGCGCTGAAAGCCTCCTTCCATCACGCTGTCAATAAGATTAAGCGCGCATTGCTTGAATAGAACCCTTCCCTCACTCCCTACTTCTTGTATATTAGCCCCGCTTCGGTGAGGGCTTTTCTTTTGTCTTTTTAGGCCGAAAGATTCATATCCTCGCTCAACAAGACCTATCCTTTGATCCCGGGACCCCCAATCTTACGAACATTTCATCGATACTTCCTCACCCGTTTCTACGTACTTTCTCAACTTCTTCTACGTACATCTTCGATAAATCATTAAAAGGATTTGTACAAATCATTTTAAGTACGCGTATAAATCCTTTAAACGGTTTATATGAATCCTTTAAAGAATCTATAGAGAACCTACGTACAAATGATTGACGTTCTTCAAAGAAATGGTCGAGCGCCTTCGAAATAATGGATAAAGGGACTTTGAGGAATTGAGCGAGAGATTGCAGATAATTCAATGATTTTATAACTCATTGCTATAAATACTAAGCGTATCATACCATTTTGTTGTGTGTATTCGGAAAAATACTACTTTTGTGTCTGTAAGATATCATATCGGAGAGGGTGTGATAAATTCGGAGGTAACACCGGTTTTCTTTCTTCTCTTGTTTGAGTCCTATAGTTATTGAAATAAAGAATAGTATCAGTATAGGGGCAGCATTTTTGAGCAATATTAGTAGTGCATTAAACAATAAAGAGAAATCATATGAAAAGAATTAGAGTTATTCGAGTTGGTTTTGTTTTGGTAGTTCTCACATCCTTGTTTTCTGTTGCCGTGCATGCGCAGGGGTTTCACTATGGTCCCATGGTAGAGCTTTCCATAAATAGTTCGGATGTAAGATCAGAACACTTCAGCCGTCCTCAGATTGGCTGTAACATTGGTGGAGTGGTGCGTTATGAGTTTCAAGAGCATCACGGAAATGCGTTTTTTCTCCAAAGCGGATTGAACTTCCAATATTCGGGGCGTGATATGATGTCGCATGAAATAGCCAAAAGAAATATCGCAAAGTTCCTCAATATGCCAATAAAGGGTTTTAGCTACCATACACTCGACTTGGCAATTCCGCTTCAAACCGGAATAAAGATGGATTTGGGGAAAAGAGCCTTGTCGCTCAGATTCGGTATCTACGGACGCATAGGGCTTTATTCCAAGGCAACGGTTTCCGCAATAGACACGTCATTTAACCCTTATGCTGTGGGCCGAACTCCCGAACACCGCTCAGTTTCACTTACTGACGGCTCAAACGAGGATGTAATCTTGTACGGATTTGATCGTTTCGGATTCGGATTGATGGGTGGCGTAGATATGGAGATTACGCGCAATTGGCTGATAGGGCTAACCTACCAACAGGAAATTACGGAACTCTACAAAACACCTTTTGCGCCATCGTATAACTGCACGATTTATCCAGGGCTTTCATCCTTAGCCCTTACATATCTTTTCTAAGAAAGAATTTCAATATACTTGAATACAGGCACTCCTTATGCGAGGGGTGCCTGTTCTTCATCCGTAAGCGAGGTTTTCGGGACAAAAGAGTAGGAAGAGGGGGACTTTTTGTCCCCAAATAGGTAATGGTACTCTTTTTGCATTAATGGAGTAGAAGGAATAAACCAAGAAACAGAAACAATGGGAACAAAACAAAATAAAGATATGAAGAAAGAGGGGCAAAAGAAGCACGAAATAAAGCCGGAAGAACCCCTACAGCCTGAACAGGAAGGGACTACCGATGAGACCTGCTCGGCACGTCTATCCGAATTGGAAGAGGCGCTCGCTACGGCTCGCGAGGAGCATGATGTTCTGGAGGATAAATATCTTCGGCTCGCCGCCGAATACGATAACTATCGGAAGCGGACGCTGAAAGAGAAAAGCGATTTACTATTGCATGGAGGCGAAAAGACTCTCTCGGCTCTGTTGCCCGTAGTGGACGATTTGGAACGTGCTCGGCAACATATCGATACATCTGATAGTATCGAGGCGCTCAAGGAGGGGATTGCTCTGATTCAAACCAAGTTTGAAGCGTATCTGAAAGCTCAGGGCGTTGAGCCGATGGACCCTGTAGGCAAGCCGTTCAATATGAGCGAGCAGCAGGCAGTGGCTACCGTGCCGGCAACGGAAGAGTATGCCGCCGGCATTGTGATGGACTGTACCAAGCGCGGCTATAAGTTGCACGATAAAGTGCTTCGCTACGCCGATGTGGTAGTGGCTCAGTAAGAATTTAGGCACAGTGCTGCAGGCATTGTGTAAGAATAAAGCAAATGGCTGAAAAAAGAGATTATTACGAAGTTCTGGGGGTAGCGAAGAATGCCACCGACGAGGAACTGAAAAAGGCGTATCGCAAGCTGGCTCTGAAGTATCACCCGGATAAAAATCCCGGGAATAAGGAGGCGGAGGAACGCTTCAAAGAGGTCAGTGAGGCGTATGCCGTACTGAGCGACAAGGATAAACGTGCCCGCTACGATCAATTCGGGCATGCCGGAATGAGTGGAGCCGGTGGCGGTTTCTCCGGACAAGGAATGACTATGGAGGATATCTTTAGTCAGTTTGGCGATATCTTTGGCGGACATTTTGGCAGTGCGTTCGGCGGTTTTGGCGGCTTTGGCGGTTTCGGTGGGTCACGGCAACAACAGGCCGTAATCAAAGGAAGTGATCTGAGGATAAAGCTCAAGCTGACCCTCAAGGAAATTCTTAACGGCGTTGAGAAGCGGCTGAAGGTGCGTAAGGACGTTGTTTGCCACGTGTGTCATGGGGAATGCACCACTTCGGCAGATGGACGCAAAACTTGTAGTCAATGCCACGGTTCAGGTGTAGTGACGGAAGTATCCAATACGTTCTTTGGCGCGATGCGAACCCAAACGACCTGCCCGAGTTGTGGCGGAACCGGTACCATCATAACCCAACCCTGTACGCATTGTCACGGGCGTGGAGTTGAACGCGGCGAAGAGGAAGTTACCTTTAGAGTTCCGCCCGGTGTGGCGAAAGGTATGCATTTAACGCTCGAAGGAAAGGGCAATGCAGCTCCTAAGGGTGGCATTCCGGGCGACTTGTACGTCATTATTGATGAGGAAGAGGACAAAAACCTTATCCGTAACGGAAACGACTTGATATATAATCTGCTGATCCCCATCAGCACTGCCATCGAAGGCGGAGAGGTGGAAATACCAACTATCACTGGACGGGCACGCATAAAGGTAGAACCGGGTACGCAGCCGGGTAAGATACTTCGTCTGCGCAATAAGGGATTGCCCGAAGTAAATACGGGCAGCTCTGTAATGGGCGATCTGCTGGTCAATGTGAACGTGTTCATTCCACGTACCCTTAATGACGAGGAGCGGAAGTTGGTTTCCTCAATAAAGGGAATGCAGGGCTTTAAGCCTACGGAAAGCGATCGTGCCGGCTTAGATCGTAAGTATAGAGATATGCTTCGCTAAGCATCCGTTCGTTTTCATTTGTTACCTTTGCGAGGGATATGAAAGAGCAAGGTTACATTGTGGTAGGTGGTGGCTTAGCAGGGCTCTATACGGCACACATTCTGAGCCGTAAGAGCCAAGTTCTGCTAATGGCACGCGCCGGACTGGAGGAAAGCAATTCCTACTTCGCACAAGGCGGAATGGCTGCCGTTACGGATGCCGAGGATACAACGGCGGATCACTTTAAGGATACGATTGTGGCTGGACGGGGTCTTTGCCGCGAAGATGCTGTTTCTCTGCTCGTGGAGGAAGCACCTAAGCGCATTGATGACCTAATCTCCTTGGGAATGAAGTTTGATGAGGAAAACGGTCACTTGGCTCTTGGCTTGGAAGGCGGGCATCATCATCACCGAATTCTGCATGCAGGCGGCGATGCCACAGGGCGACTTGTAACGCAATTTATGATCTCGCAGGTGCTCCACAACGAGCGTATCACCATATTGGATCATCACTTTCTATCCTCATTAGTGGTAAAAGAGGGGCGCTGCCTTGGTGTAAAGGTGCTGAACGAGCATACTTACAAAGAAGAGTACTATGGTGCCAAGGCGGTTGTACTGGCTACCGGTGGATGCGGCGCGCTCTATATTCCCACAACCAACCCGCCTTTTTCGTTGGGAGACGGTACCTCTGCGGCATTTCGTGCCGGAGCTCGGTTGATGGATCTGGAGTTTATGCAATTCCATCCTACGGCTCTTTACAGCGAAACCGGTAACGCCTTTCTGATTAGCGAGGCGGTTCGGGGCGAAGGTGCCTACCTTTTGAACGAAAAGGGCGAACGTTTTATGAAGGATAAGTATCCGCTTGCTGAACTTTCCCCCCGGGATGAGGTGGCGCGTGCTATTTTTTCCGAAATGCAACGCTCTGAACTCCCCTATGTAACGCTATCCACGGCGCATATCTCCCGTGAGCGTTTGATGAAACGTTTCCCCACTATTGCGGCGCACTGCAAGAAGTTGGGCTTGGACTTTGCTACCGGCATACCGGTAGCTCCTGCCGCTCATTACACGGTAGGCGGAATTGCCACCAATCTGAATGGTGCCACCAACATAGAGGGGCTTTATGCCGTTGGGGAAGCAGCTTCCACCGGCGTGATGGGTGCGAACCGTTTGGCGTCAAATTCGTTGATTGAGTGCATTGTGTTCGGTTATCGCATCGCAAGGCATATTATGGATAATCCGCAAAAGGATACTCCCTGCTGCACCGAATTACCCGATTTAACGCTCCGCACCTTTGATGCGCAACGGGAACTACGCTGGCAAAAGGAAAAAGAGGAACCCGCAATGCGCAAAATTGGTAAGATTTTGATGAAACATTGCGGTATCGTCCGCACGGAAGCTTCTCTCAATAAGGGGCTTCAAAAGCTTGATAAGCTGGAAAAGTCGGTTATCGGAAGCGCTAAAGATGACCATACTCTTTTTGCTCGCGAAGTGCTTTCCGCACGGATCAAGCTGGCGCAAACCATCTTTAAGGCTACTTTGCTGCGCACGGAAAGCCGCGGCGTTCACTACAGAGCGGACTTCCCTGAAACCAACTCTCCCGAAAAGGCTTATCGAACAGAGATAATCGGGGATAATATCAAGCATATACTGATTTCTCAATATAAATAGTTGCTATGGATTGGACGGATAAAGTACGCAAAACGGTGCAAGCCGCACTCGAAGAAGATCTTGGCATTGAGGGCGATATATCTTCATCTTCCATTTTTGGCGAGGATGATTTTGCCGAAGCTATCCTTACTGCTAAGGAAAACGGAGTAATTGCCGGCATTGAAGTGGCACGTATGGTGCTTTCCTTTTTCACCGGCAACATTCACTTCACTGCGCACGTTTCGGACGGTGATCGGGTACAAAAGGGCGATACTCTTGTTGTGATTGCCGGACCCGTACGGGTTCTTTTGGCTGCCGAACGCACCATGTTGAACTTTATGCAGCGAATGAGCGGCATTGCCACTATGGCAAATCGGTATCAGGAGGCGTGCCGGGGAACCAAATGCCGTATACTTGATACGCGTAAAACGGCTCCCGGTCTCCGTTTTATCGATAAGTTGGCGGTTCGCGCCGGTGGTGCTTATAATCACCGAATGGGACTTTTCGATATGGTTATGCTGAAGGATAACCACGTAAAGGCGGCAGGTGGGATTACCGCTGCCGTACAAAGCGTTCGAAAAACATTACCGCTTTCTACCAAGATTGAGGTTGAAACAACCAATTTGGCAGAAGTTTCGGAAGCTCTGGAGCAACATGTTGATTTGATTATGCTCGATAATATGAGTAACGAAGCTATGCTCGAAGCTGTCCGGCACATCGGTGGCAAATGCTTGACGGAAGCCAGTGGCAATATGACGCTTGAACGCATTCCATCCGTAGCTGCTTTAGGCGTGGATTACATCAGCGTGGGGGCGTTAACACACTCTGTAAAAGCGCTGGATATCAGTATGAACTTCAAAGAAAATAGAAACAATCATTAGCTATTTGGCGATATGACAAGCAATAAGGAACAACTGTTTGATGAAATAGAGGAGCTGAAGAAAAAGCGCAATGCCGTCATTTTGGCGCATTACTATACGGAGCCCGATTTGCAAAAGGCGTGCGATTTCTTGGGTGATTCGCTACAGCTATCGCAAAAGGCTGCCACTACCGATGCCGATACCATAGTATTTTGTGGCGTTGAGTTTATGGCGGAAACCGCAAAGATAATTTCTCCCTCGAAGAAAGTGCTGATCCCCGTTGAGCATGCCGGCTGCACATTGGCGCAAAGCGTTACGGCGCAAGGCTTGGCTACTTGGAAGAAGTATCATCCCGATGGGCTTGTAGTGAGCTACGTCAATACTGGCGCGGAAGTAAAGGCGGAAACGGATTGGTGCGTAACCAGCAGTAATGCGCTCAAAGTGATAGAGCAGTTGCCCCGCGATAAGGAAATTCTTTTTGGCCCCGACCGCAACCTTGGTGCCTATATATCCCTTAAATGCAACCGACCAATGCAGCTTTGGCAGGGAGATTGCTATGTGCATCGCCATATTCTGCCCGAGGTGGTGCTCGATTTTATGGCTCGTTATCCTGAAAGCGATATTCTGATTCATCCCGAGTCAGTAGCTTCTACCGATGAACGAATACTCTCGAGCGATCGTTGTCATATCGGTTCTACGTCGTTCATCCTCAATTATCCGCAAAAGAGTCAGAAGCGTCAGTTCGTAGTAGCAACCGAAATCGGCATACTGACCGAGATGTACCGCCGATATCCCGAGGGATATGAGTTCATTCCTATCGTACCGGACCATATTTGTGAGTATATGAAGCTCACAACGTTGGAAAACTTGCGTGATGCGCTTCTGTACGAACGTTACGAAGTGACCGTTCCTGAAGATATCCGTAAGCGTGCTGTGCTCCCCATAGAACGAATGCTAAGCGTTCAATAAGCAACGTTTCAAGCGACAAACAACGCAGCGTTTCCGGCAACGGCAACATGATAACGGAGAGAGCTCCTAAAAGCTCTCTCCGTTCTTTTTGTTTCTCTGTTTTGTGGAGATAAATCTCTTTCCGGATTAGGTGCGTATGCTATTCTCAAAAGGTATGTACCTTTCATGTGATATGTATATACATTTGAATGGAAAGGTATATACCTTTTCTCCCATAGTTATATACCTTTTGAATAGGTATTCTACACCTATGATCAATAAGGGGTAGGGGAGTATGCAAAAAAGGCTGCGGAGAATGCATCCCCACAGCCTTTCGTTTCAAATAATTGACCGTTGTTATTTGGTTACACGTTCCAAGCGTTTCATCACGGAGAAGATGAATGCAGCGGAAAGCAGGCAGCAAGCAATCAGGATACCCCAGAAGGCCACCAAAGACATCTTATCCCAAAGCGAGCCCATAACGCCTACGAGCAGGTTACCTACAGCGGTAGCGGCAAGCCATCCGCCCTGCATCAAGCCGGCATACTGTGGAGGTGCTACTTTGGAAACAAATGACAATCCCATCGGACTCAAGAACAGTTCGGCAAGCGTCAGTACGAAATAGGTACCGATAAGCGCATTCGGTGATACGAGTGTGCTACTGGTTCCTTGTAACGTACTCGGTGCGGGCAGCCCAACGGAAGTGAACAACAGCACCAAAAAGCCGACGGCTGCCAGTAACATACCGATACCGATTTTGCGCGGTGCCGAAGGTTCTTTGCCTTTGCGTGCCAAAGCAGTGAATATACCTACCGTAACCGGAGTAAGCAAGATGATAAAGAATGGGTTGAATTGCTGGAAGATCTGCGGTGTAATGTTAACGAGCGGTTCGGTAATCGTTCTGATGTCTACAAAATATCCGGCAATTAATAGTACAATACCGGCTACAACTAGCCAAATACCTGTTTTGGCGTTCTTCTTTCCACCCAGCAGTCCAAAGGTAGATAGGTAGATCCCATACATGAATACTATAAACGGTATGAGGATAAAGAGAGAGAATACCATATATTGGCTACTCGTAACCTTGCTGACCGTATAGTCTCGTGCAAAGAATGTCATAGTCAATCCATTCTGATGGAACGACATCCAGAAGAAAATTACCACCACGAACACCAGACCTAAGGCGATAAGGCGTTCGCGAACTTCCTGCTTTGACATGGTCGGAACATTCGTTTTCCCTTGCGCCTCAGCTGCCGCTTTAGCTTGTTTGGCTGTTACGTCTACCGCTTTCCACGTGCTGCGGAAGATAATGAATATCAGGATGGAAAAAATCAAACTGATACAAGCAACAAAGAATGCCAAGCTATACGAGTGTGACAGCGTAGCGGTAACGTACTTTTCGCCAAATGCCTTCGGAAAATCACCGGTAGCATCTGCACCCACAATACTTACCGGCACTTCAGCTTGTGCTACTCTCTCGCGGATAGCTTGCTGCGCAGGCGCATCTTCAGGATTCTTGCTTTGCAGAAGATTGTAATCTTCTTTAGTAACCATCAGTGCCGGATCGGTAATAACATTGCTTTCCGTATACTGGTGTAAGCCGGCAATCTTCAAATTCAGTAGAACTTCGGCCTCGTCCTCGGGGAACATAACGCCGTCTTTCTTTTTGGCAGCTTTGATCTTTTGTGCTTGTTCTTCTGCGGAAAGAGCGTCAAATCCTTGATGCTGTGCAGCGTATTCGCTGATAAATGCAGTTTGGTCTACCGTTTTGTCGTTCAATTTGACATAGTTGTTCGGTATGGACGCATCGTAATAGAACTGTTCGCGACCGAGGATTGAGTTCGTAATTGCATTACCTACGCTGGGCGCGAAGAAAGCACCGATATTGATGAACATATAGAATATGGAAAATGCCATATCTCTGTTCTTGGAATAAGCGGGATTATCGTACAACTTACCCACAAGTGCCTGCAAATTACCCTTAAATAGCCCTGTTCCGCAGGAAATGAGGATAAGTGCGATAAACATTACCGTTAAACCTGCAGCAGCTGTGCCTAAAGGCAGCCCCAAAATGAGGTATCCTGCAAACATAATGCTTATCCCGATTAGAATCGTCTTGCCATATCCAAGCCATTTATCGGCGATGATGCCGCCAAAAACAGGCAAAAAGTAGATGAGTGCAAGGAAGCTCCCGTAGATAACACTGGTTACGGCAGACGAAAAGCCGAACTTCGCCTGCAAATAGAGCGTTAGTATGGCTATCATAGTATAATAGCCGAAACGCTCACCCATATTGGCTAACGCCAACACAATTAATCCTTTTGGATGATTCTTAAACATACTATTGAGTGTTTTAATATTGTTTCCTTATCAGATTACCGCTCTGCGGCTTCGCTTATATCTATGAGTGCACCGGTAGCCGTATCGAATTGAACGGCAATGTTGCCGGAACGGCTACGCCCCATGCGGTTCGAAAGAACATTTTTCATACCGAATTGGCTCAGCAGAACCTCTTTTTCTATCCAAATGCGTCCTCCGTGGAGCAACGTTGCCGTAGCGCGCCCCGGAACGTTATAGACAATTCCTTTGAGCTTAGCTTGTCGCTCTGTCTCTTCCTGCGTTAATGAAGCAGAAAGCGATGGAACTATGCGCAGAATTATGGCATCCCCTTTGGCGGAATCAGGGCTAACAAAGCCTTCTTTTTCGGAAAAACGCGCAAGAGTAAGCTCCTTTGTTTCTGCATCGGGAAGTACATTGAAGCGCTTTACGTAGCTTTTTGTTGTGCGGGTTCCATAAAAAAGAGCTTCCACGGCAGCAATTTGTTCTTGCAGCGTGCGTACCATTAATCGGTAAGCTTCGCCCTCGCTCGGGGCGTTTTCAGCCTTTCCTGCGATGAGTCCGCGCAGATCATCACGCAAATCAAATAGTAGTTTGGCGGCGATTTCGGCACGTTTTGCCGCGGAAGTGGCTAAGCCGTATTCCGGTGGAAATACCGGTGCTGAAGCTGATAAGCCGGATGTTGCATCGGAGGCTGCAACATCTTGCTTTAATTCGTTACGGATAGGATCGGCATTGATGGCGGCAAGTATTCCGTCGGAAGTTAGCGATACAAAGCTTGAAGCGTTCTGTGGACGGAACTGAATCGTATAAACTTGTGATTCGTCCGGTATTCCTTCCGTTTCAATTGTGGCATTTGTGAGCTTTTGTGCTGCCTGCGCCGTTAGTTCTGCCTTTTCCCCCAACAGAATACCGGCATATCGCGCATAGCAACCCGGTTCGAAGCGGCTCTCTTCCGCGATAAGTGTGACCACAATTCGCGTTTGCGGCAAGAAATAGGTAATACCTTTGTCGGAGGCATCCACCGGATAGAAGCGGCTTACACTCTGCGCACAAAGCAACCCGGGCATTGCAAATAGTAAGAAAAGTAGCCCTTTATAGGTTCGTATGGGATATACTCTCGCTCTCATTGACCACAAAACTAACCATTTCTACCGACATATCTTCCCTTTTTGATAGTGCGAATTGCCTCATAATGAAAAAAAGCTCTCTCCCCGCATGCGGGAAGAGAGTCTTTTCCAGTGTTGAAAACAGTTTTTACTGCCGAACTTCTTGGCATGCATCACGCACTTACGAAGTTCTTTCTATAGAAGAATACGAAAAAGAATTTGTTGCTTTCACCCGATCGTTACCTTCTGCCGGGTCTGTTTCTTGTGCTCTTTGTGGGGCCGGTAGCTACATTGCTTGCGGCATTCTCTATTTCTTTGCGCGTAAAGTTCCCGTTGAAATCGATCGCCACAAAGTTATCCGGCTCGTCAACAATTAGATAGAGATTCTTCGCTCTATCCCCCTTTATGCGGCCAACTAAGTAGATTATGCTCTCCCTCTCCTTCAGATAGAACAACTTCTCGAATAATGGATTCCCGTCCCTCGTAGCCGGCGCAAAAGTTCGGCGTAGGAATTGACGCTGTTCCGCCATATCTGACGAATAGATATGTATCGAGTTCACTCCGTTCATCAGATCAGCAAGCCCTGGGATATCGCTGTCGTTACCCGTAAACTTCAGATTGCTATTCTTAATCATTGCGGGCGATAGGTACACAACAGTAATTCCTTTCGCTTTCTCCAATGCTCCGAAATTTATATCCTGCTGTGCATTTGCACGCGGAGCAGCCAGCAATCCGAGCAAACAGAATAGGGTAGTGAGTTGTATGAAGTGTTTCATTATGATTATTGTTCCGCTTATTCGTTATCCTCATCGGCATACATTGCCGTTGTATAGGTGGTCAGTTTGTTCAATGATTCGTTGATTAAGTCATCCGTTTCGTCCAATTGCGCGTATACGGAGTTACATTGTGATTGGCTTTCTTGTAAACAATCGTACAGCATCCGGTAGGCACGTTCCGCCTGAGCGTCCACTTCCGCCTGATATAGGGGTTCGCCGTTCAGAGTGCTTTGTCCCGCTTTGTGCAGAGCGGTAACCGCGTATCCTCCACCAACCAGTAATGCGGTTACGGAGGCTGCTATTGCTATGGGACGACGAAGGCGAAGGAGAATGGGCTTACGCTTTACCTGTTCGGCGACTGCCATCATTTCCTCTATAACTTCCAGATCTTTCCGATAGGGACTATCCTTCGGTTGATCCAACAGAGCCAAGTGGAGCAGCAGCTCTTCCTTGGGCGTGGTTTCCCCCTCCCAATAGCGTGCCAGAAGTTCGTCCAACGAACGTTGTTCTGCCATTACTGCATTCTCTTTTGCCTTATTCATTTTCTATTGTTTTTATCCTTTTATTTCGTCCAAAAGCACGCTACGAGCCTCTTTTCGCAACCGGCTTAATGCACTGCGCACGGTACTCTCTTCCAAACCCAGACGTGCGGCCGTTTCGCCGTTGCTGAGCATTCCGTACTGACGAAGGCGGAAGATGCTCCGTTGTGGCTCCTTTAATTGGGATACCCATCGATCCAGTCGGCTCTCTTTCTCCCTTACTACGAGCTGTTCGTGTGGATCGCTCCACGCGTCTGCCGCAACTTCTTCCAATGAATCTGTTGCTTCGTCGTACAGTTGAGCTCCAGGGCTCTTCAGTTTATCCAAGCATCGATTCCGAGCTACGCGTATGGCATAGGCTTTCGGACAGCGCACGTCGTCCAGCCGATCCCGCTCTTCCCAAAGTTTCAAGAACACCTCCTGCACCATATCACCGGCATTGCTGTCGTTCTTCAGCATCGCGAGGCACACTTGCTCTACCACGCGGCGCAAAGGAAAGTAGGTTTTTGTAAAGGTCGCTCCGTCCATCACTCTTTTCCTTACGCCGTTAGGTCGCTTGATAACCTTTTGTTCTTGCTGCCGAATCGGTTCTTTTCACTTCGTTTCGTTCGGGTCTTTTTTGACCCCTCTACTTAATAGACGAGCGAGCTGCCTATTTGTTGCAAAAAGAGCATATTCTCCCTCGAACAAAGAGCTTCTTTTTCGTGAAAAGCCTCTTATTACCATGCAATAGCTTCTCCCCCAAATTCCGAGCTTTCCTACCCCTAATCGCTGGAAAAATCACCTTGTAGCCCAAAGCCCTTACCTCTGATCTCGGAAAGAATCACCTATTTGATTAGCATCCTTCCCCCCTAATTCTTGAGAGTGTGTCCTAATTACTGAGAGTCTCTCTACCCAATTACGCGGTGACATCCCTCCATTCTCAAGAGTATGACCCTTATTACATAACGAACTGCTTCCCGTGCGGAGGAGTATTTGTCGCATCTTTGCTATCCCGGCGCTCCACTCTTTTGGGGCCAATTACCGGACATTTATCGCCGTTTAACCAGCGGGTAAATATCCGGTAAATCCGAGCTAAACGAATCGTATATGGTTGTTGACGCGCGAAGAATTGGAAAATACAGATCGTTTATTGGAAGAAAACCCAGCGACAAATGGGTGATGAGGGGGGCAGGAGATAGGTGGAATCGGATCAGTTGTATGAAGTTGTCTGAGCAGAGGCGGGGTGATGTTGAGACTGAAAATTACAGATAACGGACCGTTTGTACGAAGAAAACGCTCCATCATCTCTCCATCCGCCACCCCGTTTTCTTCGTATATACGCACTGTTATCGCCAATTCTATGCTCCGTTAGCAGGCAGAAGTGCAGGATGTGAATCGGTAGCGTTCTGCTCATTCTTGGGGGCGTGAGGGTGATTTCGTACTATGTATCTAAGAAAATAGTGTATATTTGCAGACAGAATAGAACGACTAAACGTACATAGAGTAGTATGGAAGTAAAGAAATCGCCTAAGGCAAACCTGGAGAAGGGTAAGGCTCTGTCCTTCTTTATGGGGCTTGTGGTCTCTCTCTCCTTGGTGTACTTCGCGTTAGAATTGCACAGTTCGGTAGCAGCCAACGATCTGAATACGGAGAAGTTGGATATAGCCGATATGGAAGATGCAATGCTGGTGCCCGAGAACAATGAGCCGGAGCCGCCCGAACCCGAGCAGGCACCACAGGAGCAAATTGAGGTTGCGTTGCCGGATGAAATTAAGGTTGTGGACGATAACAAGGAAGTTGCCAAGATAGCCATCATCTCTATTGATGAAAATAAGGTACTTCCGCCGCCTGCACCTATCGTTACTAACGCACCGAAGCAGGAAGAAGAACCGGAAGACAAGATCTTTGAAATAGTGGAAGAACAGCCGGTTCCGCCAGGTGGTAGCGTTCAGGAACTTCTGAAATGGGTATCCAGAAACCTGCAGTACCCCGAAATCGCCGCTGACAATGGTGTCCAGGGTAAGGTTGTGGTTCAGTTCGTTGTAGAACGTGACGGATCGGTATCGGACATCAAGGTGGCTCGTGGTGTAGACCCATCGCTGGATAAAGAGGCGGTACGCGTTCTTTCCAAAATGGGTAAATGGAAGCCAGGCCGTCAGCGCGGTAAAGCGGTTCGTTCGCGCTACACATTGCCGGTTACCTTTAAACTCGTTCAGTAAGCGGTAAACTTAAGATTAGAATAGTTCGCATCGAGCGACATGCTTCCCGCGGGGAGGATGTCGCTCGAGCAGTAAATAGCAGTATAGTTACCGAGTAGTTTTCATCTTTGTATTTGCGGAGTATTTGATAATAGAGCGTCAACTTTTGTCAGGGAAAATCTGCTTTTGCGTCAGAAGCGTGTACGTATTAGAAGGGATCAGCTTCCGTGCAGAGTCTGAAAGCTGATCTCGGCATTTTTTAGGAAAAAATCATATGGCGGGAGAAAACAAATATTACACTGATATATTAGCGCAGTTTGAGACCTATCTGCAACATTCCGTTCAGGAACATATGTCTGCCCCCGATAGGCCTACAGAACTATACGAACCGATGCAGTATGCACTTGGTCAGGGCGGTAAGCGTGTGCGTCCTCTGTGTACTTTGTTAGCTTCAAAGCTCCTTAACGCGGAGACGGAAAATATACTCCCGATAGCGGCAGCGCTTGAGTTGTTCCACAATTTTACGTTGCTCCACGATGATGTGATGGATCACTCTGATATGCGGCGCGGACGCCCTTCGGTAGTAGCTAAATACGGGCTATCGACCGCAATTCTTTCGGGCGATGCCATGTTCGCATTAGCTTTCCACATATTGGTGCATAGCGAAGCAGGGATAACCGCTCCCATACGTAGTGAAATATCGCAGGCATTCTCGCGGATGTGCTTGGCAATTATGGAAGGGCAACAGTTCGACATGAATTACGAGGAAGCACCCGATACTTCCATAGCGGAGTATATCCGCATGATACGGCTTAAAACAGCCGAACTCTTTGCTGCGGCGCTCAAAATAGGCGCTTTAGCAGGCAACTGCGGAACCGAGTTATCGAACCAACTGTACAACTGCGGTATTGATATCGGAATAGCCTTTCAATTACGCGACGATTACTTAGACGTGTATGGCACATCGGAAGTGTTCGGTAAGCCTATAGGGGGCGATATAGCGGAAAACAAGAAAACGTGGTTGCTCCTAAAAGCAAGCGAAAAAGCTCGCGAGGCAGGAGATGATTCATTGGAAAAAGCCCTTCTCCTTGAGGATAAGGACGAAAAGTTCCGAACGGTGAAAGCTCTGTACGATCAGTACCAAGTACCGCAGGCAATCGACGAGGAAATAAACCGCTACACGCAACACGCCTTGCAACAGCTGGACGCAATAAGGAGTAATTATACCGTAAGCCAAGAGCCACTGACCGAGCTTTGCAATCTGTTCAAACGGATGGCGGGCAGACACCTATAATGCTTCTTTTTGATACCCATACGCATCTTTACGATAGTGCCTTCGACTTGGATCGGGCTGAGGTGATTCGTAATGCCCGGGAAGCCGGCGTTCGCCTCTTTATGCTACCTAACGAGGATACCTCTACGTTGGATGCTCTGTGGGCTATGCAGCGTGCTTATCCCGATTGTATGCTTTGCGCGGTGGGGCTGCATCCCACATCCGTAAAAGAGGATTGGCAAACACAATTACAAGATATTGAGCGCGTGTTGCGTGCTGAGAGAAGTCGAATAGCCGCCATTGGAGAAGTGGGTTTGGACTTCTACTGGGATGATTCCTATCGGAAGGAGCAGATTGCGGTGCTCACACGGCAAGTGGAGCTATCCATTGAATTAGGGCTACCCCTGATCCTCCATGTGCGAAAGGCTTTTGAGGAGATTTTCGCTTTGTTGGCGCAGTTTCCGCACGAATCGGTGCGCGGAATGTTCCACTGCTTCGATGGCAGTGCCGATGATTTAGCCCGCATCCTCGCTTATCCCCATATGATGATCGGATTAAACGGCATTATTACATTTAAGCGTAACGATAGTTTGCGTGCTTTAGTGGGCTCAATGCCCTTAGATCGGATCGTTTTGGAAACCGATTCGCCCTATTTGGCTCCTGAACCGATGCGCGGAAGACGAAACGAGAGTGCCTTTATCGTTCATACCCTTCGGACGGCGGCGCAGTGCCTCAGGATGCCTGAAGAGGAATTATCCGCCATTTGCTACAAAAATGCGCTGGAACTCTTTAATGCATCGAAATGTGGTGAAACAAAGCAAGTTAACGCAGAATAACACCTTAAAAAGAGCAGCAAAATAGAAAATTGAGATGGGTAAATTGCGTCTACTTGATTAAAAAGCATTAGATTTGTGGGCGCAACCGCTATTGCCCCTTTGGAAAGGGCACGGAATGCAAGGTAAAAGGCAACGAAAGCGACGTTGCTGCGTGAGTTTTATACGAGGAGAGATGCTCGAGTGGTTGAAGAGGCACGCCTGGAAAGTGTGTAAACGCCAAAAGTGTTTCATGGGTTCGAATCCCATTCTCTCCGCAATGGTTATTTAGTTAGACCGAAAAGAATAAAAAACAAACATAGAAGAACAACTAAAAGATTGTACAATGAAAAGACTAATTGCAACTATCGCATGCATGGCTCTCGTCTTAGGAGGCTTTGCGAATCGCTCTTGGGCTCAAGAGGCTGAAGAACAGCCTGCAGCAGCTCCCCAAGAGACTACAACCGAAGTGGCAGCAGAAGAACAGGCTACGGATGAAGAAATTGATGCTGTTGCTGAAGAAAGTACTTCTTTCCACCAAGCACTTAAGCGTAAGTTCATCGAAGGGGGTGCCGACTTTATGTCCATCATTGCACTCCTCCTTGTCATTGGGTTGGCAATTTGCTTAGAAAGAATCATCTATCTCAACCTCTCCGATACGGACAGTGATCGTCTCCTTCGGGACATTGAAGATCACCTCAATCGTGGTGATGTGGAAGGTGCAAAAAATGTAGCTCGTAATACACGTGGCCCGATCGCTTCCATTGCTTACCAAGGCCTTATGCGTATTGAACAGGGTGATGAAATCGTAGAACGCTCTATCACTTCTTACGGAGGCGTGCAGGCAGGGCTTCTCGAAAAGAACTTGTCCTGGATTACCTTGTTTATCGCAATGGCTCCCTCCTTCGGGTTCTTGGGTACTGTTGTTGGGATGGTAATGGCATTCGATAAGATCGAAAAGGTTGGTGATATCAGCCCGACGGTTGTGGCCGGAGGTATGAAGGTGGCTCTTATCACCACTATCGGTGGTTTGATCGTTGCCCTTATTCTTCAGCTCTTCTACAACTACATCCTCAGTAAGGTGGAATCCGTTCTTAATAAGATGGAAGACGCTTCGATCACGTTGATGGACTTGGTCATCAAGTATAATCTTAAAAACGGCAAGTAATCCGTCCTATCCAGTATGTCAGTAACTAAAAGTAGAAGGATAGCCGGTTGGACCCTTATCGGTCTGCTCGCGGTTTCCCTCATAGTCTGCTTGGTACTTTTCTTTGGAGGTACCTACCAGGATGCGGGAAACAAAGCGTATAGTCAGACGGATATATTCCTTTACTGGACCTATTTCCTTGTATGTGTCACATTAGTATGCACTGTAGCGTTTGCCGTTATCGGGTTTGTCAGGTCCTTTGGGCGTAATCCGCGCAAAGCTTGGGTTGGACTCGGTTCTTTGCTCGCACTCGTACTCATACTAATCATTACGTATGTTGTAGGTAGCGGTGATATAGCCTCTATTGGCGGTAGCGTTAATGAGGATTTTCAGAAGTACACCACTACAGGATGGCTTAAAACAACCGATATGGTTATTTATACCTCCTATGTGTTGCTCTGCCTCAATATAATTGCTATCGTTTGGGGTGCTTTCTCCAAAGCCGGATCTAGCAAGAAGTCGAAGTAATAATCATTTGGAAATCAAGTAAAAGACATGGCAAGAACTAAACGTAAGGTACCCGCTATTAACGGGTCGTCTACTGCCGATATCGCTTTTATTCTTCTGATCTTCTTCTTGATTACTACTTCAATGGACACGGACAAGGGGTTGAAAAGACGGTTACCGCCGCTCAGCCCTAAAGAAGAACAACAAAACGATATAGAGATTAACAACCGCAACGTACTTCAGTTGCTTGTTAACCGTAATGACCAAATCGCCGTTTTACACACCTCCAATGCAGGGCAAAGTATCAATATGGTACCTCTGCACGAATTGAAGGATCGTGTGAAGGAGTTTATCGTGAATCCTGCCAATAAAGCAGACCTTCCCGAAAAGGAAGTGCGCGATATCCCCGGCTTGGGACGTATCGAAACAACCACTTCCAGCTATGCCATCTCCCTCAAAAATGAGGTAGAAACAAGCTATCAGATGTACATTAACGTACAGAACGAGCTGCTTAAGGCATATAACGAAGTTTGGGACGATGCGGCTTTGAAGCACTTCTCACGCAATTACGATGATTTGCCCGCGGCACAGCAAAAGATGATAGTGGATATTTATCCCATGCACATCTCTGAAATGCCGCTCTCAGACTTAAAACACTAATTAGGAGGATACGTACCATGGGAAGATTCACACAAGACGGTAAGCGCGAAATGCCGGAGCTGAACACCGCTTCGCTGCCTGACCTTATATTCGCCTTCCTCTTCTTTATCATGATGGTTACCAGCATCCGCGAAGTAACTGCTAAAGTTGAGTACCAAAACCTCCCGAGGGCTACCGAGCTAACGAAGCTTGAAGAAAAATCCCTCGTATCTTATATCTATGTGGGTAAGCCCGTTGCTTCCCTGCGCTCCAAATTTGGGAATAACTCCTGTATCCAAATCAATGATAAGATCGTGCAGAATGCCGACCTCGTCTATGACTACGCAAAGCAGGAAGAATCCCAAATTCAGGATGACCGCAAGAAGCTAATGACCATTTCGATCAAGGGTGATGCTACTACCAAGATGAAGATCATCTCGGACATCAAATATCAATTGCGCCGTGCCGATGCACTTAACATCAGCTACTCCGCAAGGGAATCGATGGATAAGTAACAAGCGCATACTCACAAGATAACACTTTGATAACGGGTTGTCTCCTTACGAGGCAGCCCGTTTTGCTTTCTTTTTATCTATATTGTTTGGTAATCCTCACAAAACAGAATAATAACCTCAAAGTGTGTGTGCCCTCAAGAGATAAGAGATAGCGCTTACGCCTCTCAAACAAAGGGCTTGGCACCCTTAATGCTTCAGCTCTATGTTTTCTCTCACAATCCTACTTTTGCGCTTAACGCTCAGGCCGGATTGCTACAGAACATCTTCCGCCAACACAACTCGCTTCTTATTCATTTTCTTTGCGCAAGTCGCCAGTCGGCAACTCACACAAAGGGTGTATGATTAGAATTCCAAATACGTCCGCTTTATATAAGTAGACGCGAGAAGTAACTTCTGCGGAAGTTACATATTAGAGCCAAAACATAGTGCATAGCTTTTGCTCCTTACACTCCATTTTACATATGTCAAAGAACGCTGTCCCTACGGGGGGCATTCGCTTGCACGACTGCATCCTTGGATGTCTTCACAATACGAAACGCGCTTGCTTCGTTATCGTGCCCCTATTCAATGAGGAACAGTGCAAAGATAGCATACTGCCACCCCCACAGATGTATCGAAACGTATCAAACTGTATCGAAGTGTATCGTAACGTATCCTAACGTAT
>CABTZX010000028.1 GCA_902489445.1 uncultured Bacteroidales bacterium | reverse complement strand
ATACACTTCGATACACTTTAGTACACTTGGGGGGTATACCGTGTTGTACCTTTGCACCGTTCCTCTGGGAAATAGGCGTTAACCGCACGGAGCAAGCGAGCTCCGGCAGCGTGTTACCGCCTCGGGGCAAAGCACCAACGGATGTTACCTCTGACTGATTATTAGCATCAGCGGATGGGTAACCTCAGATGGTTAGATTATTAGCATCTACAGGTCGTTAGCGACAATGGATGGTTAGAAGCTGCGGATGGTTAGCACCATAAGTGCCGATACCCCACCCCGAGGGACAGCGTTCTTTGACATAGTGTAATAGCTCCCGTGCGGGGAAATTCCTGCGCCAATTGGGGTGATTAGTAACTATAGTGGTTATAGTGCTACTAGGGTACCGGAACTCATCGGAGTTAATCGAAATCAATCGGAACCCATCAGAATTTATCGGAGGATGTCGGATAAGCCCTGATTGATTCCGATAGGTTCCGATAACCTCCGATAGAAAAAGAATCCGTTGGGGGTGGTGGCGCATTGGGATGGTTCTGCGGAATGGGGGTAATATTTGAAAAGGCATGACGGTTGATTACCTTTGCAGTGAGAAGCAACAAATGATGAAAAAGGATATCGGAGCTTTGTCTCGGGAGGATGCCGACGCATCGCCCAAAGCAGCTGTATGCTACCATGTACCCGTTCTTCGGGAGCGCTCGGTGCAGATGCTGGTGACCGATCCGGACGGCATCTACATTGATGTTACGTTCGGTGGCGGCGGGCATTCGCGTGCTATTCTGGAGCATTTGTCGGACAAAGGTCGGCTTTTTGGCGTGGATCGCGATCCGGACGCGGCAGCCAATGCGCCGGACGATGCCCGCTTCACCTTTATTGCGTCCGATTTTCGGTATCTGACCCACTGGACGGATTACTACGGAATAACCCAAGTAAACGGCATTTTGGCGGATTTGGGCGTTTCGTCGCACCATTTTGATACGCCCGAACGGGGGTTCAGTTTCCGCTACGGAGCGGCGCTTCCGGATATGCGTATGAATACGCGTGGCGGTAGGACGGCGGCCGAATTGCTCAACGCAGCACCGGAGCAGGAAATCGCCGATATACTCTTTCGCTACGGCGAGCTTAAAGATGCGCGCCGTATAGCCGCTTCCCTGGTGCAGGCACGGCAAAAAGCACCCATAACTACCATCGACGAGCTGGTTTCTGTGCTTCAGCCCTATCTGCCGCGGGCATCGGAGCAACGACGCAGTAAGTTAAGTCGTATTTTTCAAGCGTTCCGAATAGCCATAAACGACGAACTGGGCGCGCTAAAGGCGCTACTTGCCACTTCGGAGGAATTGCTCGTTCCGGGCGGACGTATAGCGGTTTTGACCTATCACTCGCTGGAGGATCGGATCGTTAAGCAGTGGTTCCGTCAGGGGGCGGGTACATCGGCAGAAAATGAACTGATCTACGGCGCGGCACCTAAGCTGTTTCAGGCGGTGAACAATCGTCCCATTGTGGCCGACGACGAGGAAATTGCGCATAACAATCGAGCCCGTAGCGCCAAGTTACGGGTAGCGGAGCATCGTTAGTATTATGAAACTTACCGAAGAATCATTCAGCGAACTGACGCAAAGCGAAGCTGTACCGGAGGAAGCAGCAGAATCATTTGGCGAACTGACGCAATGTGAAGCTGTATCGGAGGAAACAGTCGAACATGTCGCAGAGTTGCCGGCAGAATCCGCACCCGACGAAACGCCCGACGAAGCGCCCGAGGAAACAGAGCCGGAGCCGGAACGGGCGCGTACCACGGAACGGGTGCAACGTGCTCCCCGGCGCAAACGCCACAGTTTGCTCTATTGGATCAGCGGCGGGCTGATAGAACGCTTTATCAACAGCCGATGGGTGATGCTGGTGGTGTGGATCTTTTTCCTCTTTTTCTGCAATGTGGCGTTGGGCTACTGGACCATCTCCCAAACGAAGCAGATAAGCCGTTTGGAGAGCGAACTCGAGTTGGTGCGCAACCGGCAACTATTCATTGAAGCGGATTTAACGCGACTGACACGTGAGGAAACTATTATGATGCGCCTCAAAGCACAGAACTCCACGCTAACCGAGAAGGAAGAACAGCCCTTTGTACTATACTATGACGGAGCAGGAAAAAAGTAAGGAGGATCAGCAGCAACGCGTACGGCGCGAACGGCATAGAATGCTGGTTAAATATCGCGTGGGGGTGGGGAGCGTATTTGTGCTTCTCACCGTGGCGATATGGTTTTCTGTATACAAAACGATGTATGTGGAGGGGGCGCAGTGGCTGAAAGTGGGCGAAACGCTCAGTCCTCCCAAGGAAGATTCCATTCCGCCGCTTAGAGGTAGTATTTACGCATCGGGGGGCGAATTGCTCTCTATATCGGCACCTTACTATCGGCTTTACTTCGACTTTAAGAGTGAATCCGTAGACATTCTGAAGAAAAAGGGCGCTTATAACCAAAAAATGGAAGAATTGGCGGATGCCCTTGTTTCCATTGTGAAAAGCAAAACGCTAAATAAGAAGGAATTGCTCGCTCGCTGGAAGAAAGGCGATCAAAAGGGCTCGCGCTCGTTTAATCTGATCGGAACGGAAATCTCCTTTATGGAGTTTGAGCAGCTAAAAGCGCATCCCGCGCTCTTCTATACCTATAAAAATAGTAAGGGCGGTAAATCAACCGTAAGCCTTTTGCGCTGCATTCGTAAGGAAGTGAGACAGAAGCGGATGCACCCGTACGACGAATTGGCAGGAACCATCGTGGGCAACGTGTTAGGCGATGGCGACGGCAATCTGCTCACCAAAGGTGCTTCCGGCTTGGAAGCAGGCTACGATTCGCTTTTGGTAGGCAAACCCGGGCGCACTCTGAAGCAACGAATTGGAGGCGTTTGGACGGAAGTAACCCTTGAGGAACCGCACGGTGGCGGATCGCTCTATACTACTATTGACGTTGATCTGCAACGGATTACCGACAAAGCGCTGGAAAAACGGATGATTGAAACGCAGGGCGACCGCGGAACCGCTATCCTTATGGAGGTTTCTACCGGAAGAATTGTGGCAATGAGTAATTTGAGCCGCACGGATAGTGCGCATTATGAACCATCGTATTGCATCGCGTTTAACGACTATTTCCACCCGGGGAGCGTGTTCAAAGCGGCTACCATTATGGCGGCTTTGGAAGATGGCGTGGTTACTCCCTCCGATCTTATCAATGTGGGGAACGGCTCGTACCGGTTCGGGCGCCGAACCATCACGGATCACGGTAGCCGGCTGAAAGGCTCAATCACCGTGGAACAGGCAATTGCGCTATCCAGTAACGTGGCGATGGCGAAAATAGCCCTAAAGGGATACGGCCACCGGCCACAGCACTTTATCGACAAAATAAAGAGCTTTGGGTTTTGCGACGATCTGCACTTGGAAATCCCCGGATATGCGGTTTCCCGTATAAAAGATGCTTCCGATCCCACTTGGAGCGCATTAAGCCTTCCGTGGATAGCGCACGGATACGAAACGCAAATTACCCCCATTACATTAGCTACCTTTTATGCCGCTATAGCCAACGGAGGAAACTATTTGCGCCCCTATTTGGTGGATAGCATCGTAGCGGTGGATGGTACGGTACTTTTCCGCGGTGAGCGTAAGGTATTGCGTGATTCAATATGCAAAAGTTCCACGGCAGCGGCACTGCGTAAAATGCTCCGTATGGTGGTGACGGACGGTACCGGAACCTTGGCTCAATCCGACATTGTGGCCATAAGCGGCAAGAGCGGTACGGCGCAAGTGGGTTCCACGGGAAGAGGGTATATCTATTCGGCATCATTTTGCGGAATGTTTCCTTCGGAAGCGCCTGAATATGTATGCTTTGTGGATGTAATTCATCCAAGGAGGGTATCTATTTACGGCGGACCCGTATCGGCACCGGTAGTAAAAGAAATTGCCGAAGGGGTAACGCTACATAATAATCGCTATCAGCCTAACCGGCTCAGCGAAGTAGTTCGTCCCCTGCCACCGGCACTACGGGATGTATCGCGCCCCGGAAAGCAACATTTTGCGGCGAACGGCAAAATGCCCAATGTGGTAGGTTTGTCCGCAGCCGATGCTACCTACAGCCTAATGCGTGTGGGGCTAAAAGTAAATCTTCAGGGTAGCGGCTTTGTGACAGCACAGCAACCGGCAGCGGGGAGCCCTGTAGACGCAAACACGGTAGTTACGCTCACTTTGGAAAGCATTCCCCGTAGATCCGATAAAATTAGTCATTCAGAAGAAGGGTTATGACAGATAACAAAACGCCATTTTCTCTAAGTATAGAAGAAATAGGTACCCTATTGGCGCCGCTCGGTGCAAAGGTAACCGGCTCGTGTGAGGAAAAAGCGGCAATCGCCTCACTAACAGCCGATTCGCGAACGGTAACCGAGGGCGGGCTGTTCGTAGCAGTAAACGGAGCAGTGCGGGACGGATGGGAGTTTTTGCATACGGCTTTGGAGAAGCGCCCTGCGCTTATAGTGAGCGAACATCAGCCTACGGCGGACGAATTTGCCCAAATAGAGGCTGCCGGAGCGGTACATATCCGTATCTCCTCATCGCGATTAGCTTTGGCTTATCTGGCCGCTGCTTTTTACGGAAATCCTTCGGAAAAGCTTTCGCTGGTGGCGGTAACCGGAACGAACGGTAAAACAACCACAACTACGCTGTTGCACCGGTTGTTTCTCAGCTTGGGATACAAAGCGGGGCTGATTGGTACGATAGAAAATTGCATTAACACGGATGCTACGCCGGCGCAGCTCACTACACCGGATCCGATTGCGCTGAACAAACTTCTATACGAAATGGTGCAAGCCGGATGTAGGTACGTATTTATGGAGGCTTCCTCGCACGCCATTGATCAGGATCGTATTGCGGGGCTTCATCTTACCGGTGCGCTGTTCACCAATCTGACGCGTGATCACATCGATTACCACAAAACGATGGATGCCTATATAGCTGCCAAAAAGAAACTATTCGATAATTTGCCCAAAGAGGCGTTCGCCCTGGTGAATCGGGACGATAGGCATGCTGAAGTAATGTTACAGAATTGCGCGGCAAAAGCATATAGCTATGCGCTCCATTCGCCGGCAACGTTCAATGCACGTATTATAGAGCGCTCCCTCTCCGGCACGCTCATTCAGATAGATGGCGAGGAGGTGTGGACGCGCCTTGTGGGTGATTTTAATGCTTACAACCTGCTATCAGCGTATGCAACTGCCTCCCTACTGCTAAATGCCGGGGAAGATACCGAGGAACGGCGTAAGTTGTTGATCGCGCTCAGTGCGCTGGATCATGCCCGTGGCCGCTTTGAAGTATTGCTTTCCGATCATTGTACAGCAATAGTAGATTTTGCCCATACGCCCGATGCTTTGGAAAAAGTACTGGATACAATTGACGATTTGCTGCCCGATGGGGGACGCGTTATTACCGTAGTGGGTGCAGGCGGTAATAGAGATAAAGGCAAACGACCGATGATGGCTCGCGCCGCTTTTGATCGTTCTACCGTACTTATTCTTACGAGCGACAATCCGCGTACCGAAGAGCCTAACGCCATAATTGCCGAAATGAAGGACGGATTGACCGATTCGGAGCAAAGGAACGTTATTTGCATTACGGATCGTAGAGAAGCCATTCGTACCGCTGTAGCACTGGCGCATCCCGAGGATGTGGTGCTGGTGGCGGGTAAAGGTCACGAAACGTATCAGGAAGTAAACGGCGTTCGCCGTCATTTTGATGATGCTGAAGAGCTACGAATGGTGCTCGATAAATAAAAGACAGATTTTTATATTATGCTCTATTACTTAGGATCGTTATTGGATAAGTGGGATGTAGCGGGAGCACGCCTGTTGCACTACGTTTCATTCCGCGCCACAATCGCTTTTGTGCTCGCTTTGCTGCTGGCTACCTGGGTGGGCGGCGCTATTATTCGTAAGCTGCGCGCGCATCAGATTGGCGAAACTATACGGGACCTCGATTTGGAAGGGCAGCTTTCCAAGAAAGGAACGCCTACGATGGGCGGAATCATTATTATTATCGCTATCGTAATTCCTACGCTTCTTTTGGCGCGGTTGGATAATGTATATATCATTCTGATGCTCCTAACTACCATTCTTATGGGAGCATTGGGCTTTGCCGACGATTACATCAAAGTGTTCAAAAAGCGCAAGGAAGGGCTACACGGGCGCTATAAGATAATCGGACAAGTTGTTGTGGGTACCGTGGTGGCCACCGTACTTTTTCTCAGCCCTCAGGCTGCTATACGGGAAAATAGCGAAACCTTTGAGGAGGGACATGTTACGGAAGTCAATTTTGCCGAGAAAGAGGTCAAAAGCACCAAAACGACGATTCCCTTTGTAAAGAACAATAATTTCGATTATGCCGACCTATTGCCTTTCAAGGGCGATGCCAAGCAGATAGCCGGTTGGTTGCTCTTTATCGTGATCAGCATTCTGATCGTTACCTTTATCAGTAATTCGGTCAATCTGACCGATGGGTTGGACGGGCTCGCCGCCGGATGCTCGGCACCGGTGGGGGTAGTACTACTGATTATGGCGTACGTATCCAGCCACATTGAGATGGCTTCCTATCTGAACATTATGTTCATCCCCTCCAGTGAGGAATTGGTGATTTTTGCCGCTGCATTCGTAGGTGCCACGCTGGGATTCCTTTGGTATAACGGCTATCCGGCGCAAGTGTTTATGGGCGATACGGGTAGTTTGACCCTCGGCGGCATCATTGCGGCGTTTGCCATTATGATCCGTAAGGAATTTCTGTTGCCTATTCTTTGCGGATTATTCTTTGTGGAAGGGCTCTCTTCTTTAGCACAAACCGCTTACTTTAAGATAACGAAGCGCCGCACCGGAACAGGGAAGCGCATCTTTAAGATGTCCCCGCTGCACCATCATTTCCAAAAACCGGGCAATAGCGGTATAGATGCTTTAATCCAAAAGCCTTTGCACGTAATTCCGGAGAGCAAGATTACGGTGCGTTTTTGGCTTATTGCTATGATTTTGGCGGCTCTTTCCATCGCAACGCTTAAGATGCGCTAACCGATATGGCTAAACCTAATCTTTATCTGTTAGACGCCTACGCGCTGATTTTCCGCAGTTACTACGCATTTATACGTGCTCCGCGCATCAATTCCAAGGGACAAAACGTGAGTGCCGTCTTTGGTTTTGCGCTTTCGCTCTTTGATATTCTTACCAAGCAGAAACCCGATTATATAGCGGTAGCATTCGATATGCCGGGCGGTTCCTTCCGTAACGAGCTGTACGAGCCATATAAGGCGCAACGCGAGGCTCCGCCCGAAGATATCCTCAATTCCGTTCCCGTAATACTGGAGTTGCTGCAGGCGCTCCGCATCCCCGCTGTTTCCATGCAGGGCTACGAGGCGGACGATGTAATCGGTACTTTGGCGAAACGAGCCGAAGCGGACGGATACCGCGTTTATATGGTTACGCCCGATAAGGATTACGGGCAGCTGGTTTCACCGCACTGCACCATGTTGATGCCTGCTACCGGTGGATTCAAGGAAATGGGCGTGGCGGAGATTTGCGCCAAGCACGAAATCGCTTCGCCCCGCCAGTTGATCGATTGGCTCGGATTAGTGGGGGATACCGCCGATAATGTACCCGGCTGTCAGGGAATTGGTCCTAAAACGGCATCGGCACTACTCAAGCAATTTCCCTCCGTCGAAGCTCTTTACGAAAATATAGACGCATTGAAGCCCGCAACTCGGAAAAAACTTGAAGAAAACAGGGATATCACTCTTCTCTCCAAGCAGTTGGTTGAAATCAAAACCGACGTACCTCTTGAGGATGAGATTACATCTTTTAAGTATCGTGAAGCCGATAAACAGGCGCTCACAGCTCTATTAACCCGTTTGGAGTTCAAATCGTTACTGCAAAGGCTCTATCCCGTTCAGGCTGCCGGTGCCCTTTTTGCCGATATGCCGCAGAGCGCTACACCGGACGAAGTACCGGAGCAAACGGCGGCAGCTACCTATAAAGAGCGAAATGTTACCTACCGATTGCTCAAAACGGAAGCGGAGTGCGCTACGCTATGGAAGCGTCTTGCCGAAGTGGATACATTTGCTTTCGATACCGAAACGGACGGGCTCGATCCGCTTTCCTGTCATATTGTGGGCTTTTCGGTTGCCGTTGCTCCGGGCGAAGCCTATTTCGTGCTGTTGCCACCGGACGAAGCTGCCGCACGTAGCATGCTTGCTCCGCTGGCGCCCTTTATGACTAATAACGCCATCCTCAAAGTGGCGCAAAATGCTAAATACGATGCGCAAGTGCTTGGGCGTTACGGTATTCCGTATCCGGAGCCGCTCTTTGATACGATGATAGCGCATTACCTCATCGCTCCCGAAAATCCCCATAATCTTGATGCTCTTGCCCTGCACGAGTTGGCGTGGAAAACCATTCCCTATAAGGCACTTTCCGATAAAAAGAACTTCTCCTTGCGCAAAGATGTACCGGAGGATCTGCTGAGCGATTATGCCTCGGAGGATGCCGATGTAACGTTGCGCCTCTATCCCATACTGAAAAAGCGTCTTGAGGCGGATAACCTCCAAAAGCTCTTTACCGATGTAGAGATGCCGTTGGTACAGGTTTTGAAACGTATGGAGGAACGCGGCGTGCGCTTGGATACCGAATGCTTGGACGAAGCGGGCAAAGGGCTCAATGCACTGTTAGCTACCCTCGAAGCGGAAATAACCGAAATCGCCGGTGAAAGCTTTAATCTGAACAGCCCGGCTCAGGTGGGCGAAGTGCTTTTCGATAAGCTCAAAATCGATGCGCGTCCCAAGAAAACCAAAACCGGCTCGTACGCTACCGGTGAAGAGGTGCTCAATAAATATCGGAACGACCATCCCATTGTGAACAAATTGCTTGATTGGCGCGGCATACGTAAGCTGACCGGCACCTATATCGAGGCACTTCCGGGCTATTTGTATCCCGACGGTAAGCTGCACACCTCATTCAATCAAACAATTGCTGCCACGGGACGGCTCTCCTCCTCCAATCCCAATTTGCAGAATATCCCCATCCGCACCGATATTGGTCAGGAAATCCGAGCCGCTTTTGTAGCCGATAGCGATGAGTGCACCTTCCTCAGTGCCGACTACTCACAGATCGAGTTGCGCCTTTTGGCGCATTTCAGCCGAGACGAGGCACTGATCCACGCTTTTAAGGAAGGATTGGATATTCACCGCGCCACGGCAGCGCGCATCTACAACGTTGCGTTCGACGAAGTTACTTCACAGCAGCGCGCCCACGCCAAAACGGCAAACTTCGGTATTATCTACGGTATTTCGCCCTTCGGGCTTAGCCAGCGCCTGCACATTCCTATGGATCAGGCGCGCAGCCTCATCGATAGTTATAATAGTTCCTACCCGGCAGTGGCGGAATTTGTCCGTAGTGCCATTGAGCAAGCGCGCAGTAAAGGCTATGCGGAAACCATCCTCGGGCGGCGCCGTTACCTGCCGGATATCAGTAGCCGTAATGCCACTGTGCGCGGTTTTGCCGAGCGCAATGCCGTAAATGCACCTATACAAGGCTCCGCTGCCGATATGATTAAAATCGCGATGGTACGTATCGATCGGCGCATTCGCCGCGAGCAGCTCAAGAGCCGCATGATCATGCAGGTACACGACGAACTGAACTTCGACGCTTACCTCGATGAACTCGACCATTTACGCCACCTCGTTGAGGACGAAATGACGCACGCGCTTGGCGATCTCCGCGTTCCCATTGAAGTTTCCATTGGTACCGGTAAAAACTGGTTAGAGGCACATTAACAGCAATCCTTAGCAGGCACCTACCCATATGATTCAAACTAATCGTTTTTCTCCCTATAAGTTGCTCATTCTCTTTGCGGAAGGTTCCCTTCTGAACGAGCAAGGCGAATTGTCGCAAACCGATACGGATGCCATCGTTGAAGCGCAGGAAAGGCACGGTGTACGCATTGCCGTGATCGGGAATGGTCCGCTCGACTCGATGCTTCCATTAGTGGAACCGCTCCATTTGGATAGCAACTCAAGTTATCTGCTCCCCGACGGGGCTACATCCCTCTATAACTGCCACACGCGTCACACCGTTGCGTTGCAGCCCAAACAGATGTTTTCCTTCCTAACCGAGAAGCTGGATATACTGCCGAAGGAGGTAATTGCCATCGGCTATCGCGTGGAAGATACCGCGCTCATCCAATCTGCCGGCTTAGGCGTGGCAACTGCTCATGCGCCGGAAGCACTCAAAGCATGCGCGGACTACGTAACCCTGCCCACGGAAGAGAGCGGAACGGCGCATTTGATCCGTAAGTATGTGCGCAGTGGATACGAGCCGTTGCCCGTTACCCCTGATACGATTAACCTATTGGTACGCCATACGCTGATTGATACGCTCGGCATCGTTTGCACGCAGATCGGTAAAGGATACGTGGAAGGCACCATGCCGGTGGATCGCCGCACCTGTCAACCGATGGGCATTGTACACGGCGGCGCCAACTTAGCATTTGCGGAAACGCTCGCCGGCTTTGGATCCACCGTACTGCTGGAAGAGGGACAAATACAGGTAGGAATGCAAGTGAGCGGCTACCACGTGGCAGGCGCTATGCAAGGCGATGTGATGCGCGGCGAAGCGCGACTGCTGCATCGGGGCAGATCCACGCATGTGTGGAGCGTGGAGATCTTTTCTTCCGATAGCGGTAAGCTGATCCATACCGCCCGCGTACTGAACAGTATCCTCAAAGCGCGCTAACGTCTCCTCCCACCAAACCCTATTAACAAAGCAACACTCCGCTGTGGCACGATGCCCATAGCGGAGTGTTTTTTTTGTCTCCGCGTAGGAAGCGGCTCTCCGCATCCATCTTTCTCAACCGTTTGTACGTAGCGGCTCAATCTTTTATCCCAAGCTGTTCGATAAATCCTTAAAAGGATTTGTACAAATCATTGAAAGTATTCGTACAAATCATTGAAACGATTTATATAAATCATTAAAACAATTTATCGGAAAGGTACGTACAAATGATTGAGCCGCTACGTATAAAAGAGCGAAACTCAATGGATATGGCACAGATTGATTACCTTTGCATCATTAAGGATATTGCCGCGTTTTGGATGGAGGCGCGGTGAATTTTGAGGGAATAAATGGAACAGCAAATAGCAGACACATTGAGCCAAATCGGGAGCCTGTCCCGTGAGTTTGCCGATAAAGCGGCTAAAGGTGAGGATCTGAGGAAGATTGATTATTCGGGCTACGTATCCACTTGGATCGATCGGCTAATCGATTTCGGCATCCGCGTGCTGATAGCCATCGTATTGGCATATATCGGCATCTTTCTCACACGTAAAATAGTAAAGCTTTTTCGGCGGAGTTTGGCACGGCGCAATGCTGATCCGGCGGTAATCAGCTTCCTTTCGTCGCTGATCAACACGCTCTGCCTGCTCATTGTAATCATCATAGCGGTCAATGTGTTGGGCTTCCAGGCGGTATCCTTTGCTGCTTTGTTGGCAGGTGCCGGCGTGGCGATTGGTGCCGCACTGAGTGGACAGCTACAAAACCTTGCTGCCGGCATGGTTATTCTGTTTACGAGGCCGTTCCACGTGGGCGATTGGATCGTTTCAAAGGAAGGCGAGGGCGAAGTGGATTCGGTAGCCATCTTCTTTACTACGCTTAAAACAGTGGATAATTCCAAGATATATATTCCCAACGCGGTGCTGATGTCGGCATCCGTAACCAACCGAAGCGAAATGAAGCTGCGCCGTTGCCAGTGGGATGTGGGGGTAGAGTACGATACCGATATCAATCTGGTACGCGCCGCGCTCAACGAACTGATTCAGGCGGATAAACGCGTGCTCGATACGCCCGAACCGCTGATTGTACTGCGCGAAATGGGTAGCTCGAGCGTAAACGTAATGCTCCGGGCTTGGTGCGAAAATAGCGATTACTGGGCGCTCTACTGGGATATGAACAAACGCATCTATGATCTGTTTAATGAACGGGGCATTCCGTTCGCCTTTAATACGATGCGGATCATCTCCGATAAGGAACAAAACGCGCCTGAGCAGCCGTCGGCAAACGATAATGAGAGGAACGCATAGCCGCACAGCGACTACAAATTTCCGAACAAGGATAAATGGATATTTCATACAACAGGCTTAAATGCTATCTGCCCGAGGCAGGTGAGCTGACGCCGGATGAGCTGAGCCGCATCCTAACAGCAATTGGCTTGGAAGTTTCCGCCGTAAAGGCGATTGAGCCTATACGTGGCGGGCTGAAGGGGCTTGTAGTGGGCGAAGTGCTCACTTGCGAAGCGCATCCCAACAGCGACCATCTGCATATCACTACAGTTAACGTGGGCGAGGGCGATCCGCTACCCATTGTGTGCGGCGCGCCTAATGTGGCAGCCGGGCAAAAAGTGATTGTGGCTACCATCGGTACCACCCTATACCACGGCGATGAGGCGTATACCATCAAAAAAGGTAAGCTGCGCGGTGAGGTGAGTATGGGAATGATCTGCAGCGAAACGGAAATCGGTGTGGGAACGGACGAGAGCGGCATTATGGTTCTGCCTGCCGAAGCCAAGCCCAGAACGCCGGCGGCTGAATGGTTCCATCTGGAGGAAGATTGGCTTATTTCCATCGATATTACGCCCAACCGCATAGATGCCACATCGTACTTTGGCGTGGCGCGTGATGTGGCTGCCTATCTTTCGCTGAAAAAAGGAAAAACAATCCGTGCACAAATGCCGGCTCTGCCGCCAATCCCTGCGGCAACGCGTGAGGGCGGAATAGAGGTAACGCTCGATTTGCCCAAGGAAGAGTGCCTTCGCTATACCGGTATTACGCTCTGCGGACTGACAAACGGCGAGAGCCCCAAGTGGCTGCGCGAGAGTCTCGAAGCAATAGGGCATAAAAGCATCAACGCCATTGTGGATATCTCCAACTTTGTTCTTTTTGAGTTGGGGCAACCGATTCACATATTCGATGCGGATAAAATAGAGGGAAATAGCCTTACACTGTGCCATATTCCCGAAGGAACGCCCTTCACTACGTTGGATGGTGTGGAACGCAAGGCAGGCGGCAAGGAAATAATGATATGCGATGCCGCCAAACGGGTGCTCTGTATGGCGGGCGTGCTGGGAGGCACCGATGCGGAAGTAACGGACAAAACCACGCGCGTGTTTGTGGAATGCGCCAACTTTAATGCTACCGCTATACGTAAAGCAGCGCGCCGGCACGGAATTTCAACGGATGCTTCATTCCGCTTTGAGCGCGGTTTGGCTCCGGAAGCGTGCGATAATGCGTTGCGGCGTACCGTGGATCTGTTGCGCTCCTGCTGTGGCGCGCAAGTAGAAGGCAAGCCGATCGACTTAGGTATAGCCTCTTTGCCCGAACGGCACTGTGTGCTTCGCCTCAAACGAATGAACGATTTTATCGGAACCGAGATACCTGAAGCGGCAGTTCGTACTATTCTTGCCGCATTAGATATCCAAATAGAACGTAAGGATGGGGATGCGCTTGCACTCTGTTTGCCGTCGTATCGGACCGATGTAACGCGCGAATGCGACGTAATTGAGGAAATATTGCGCATTTACGGATATAACGAAGTGAAGCCCAGTGGCTACATCAAAGCGAATTTGAGCGTGCGCGGCGATGAGGATAAGCGTGCGGCGGCGGAACGAAGGCTTTCGGACTATCTGACCGGTGCCGGTTATCGCGAAATTCTGAGCAATTCGCTCACCGCCGAGAAGTATTATACCGCCAAAGAGTATCCTGCCGATGCGCTGGTGCATATAGTCAATCCGCTCAGCAGTGAGTTGGGCGTGTTGCGTCAAACCCTGCTCTACGGCGGTTTGGAAGCAATCGAACTGAATCGGAAGAATAAACAGCCGCTCTGCGCCTTTTACGAGTGGGGCAACGTTTATGCGCTGAATGCTGCGCCGAGCAAGGATGAAGCGCCACTAACCGAGCGTTTTAAGCAGCACGCTATGCTGGGTCTGTGGCTCTGCGGCGATATGTATGCCGATAATTGGCAGCGCACCGCTATGGACGCATCGTTCTATATGCTCAAAGGTACGATCCAACAGCTGTTTGCTCACTACAATATTCCGGAAGGAGTTGTAGATGAAGTATGTTGCGACGAAACGGAACTATACGCCGATGCCCTTATGTTCAAGAGTCGGCGCGGAGGTAAGTTGCTCGCTACGTTAGGCATCGTTCATCCTAAAGTGACCGCTGCGTTCGACATCGATTGTCCCGTCTTTTATGCCGAATTGGATGCTGAGCAGCTTTTTGACGAAGCAAAGCAGTATCCGCTCGAAGCAAAGGAAATAAACCGTATGCCCGTGGTAACGCGCGATTTGGCACTATTGTTGGACGAAGAAGTGCGCTTTAAGGATATTGTGGACACGGCTCGCAAGGCGGGAGGCAAATCGCTCCGTAACGTGGTTCTGTTCGATGTTTATACGGGTAAAAACCTGCCGGAAGGCAAAAAAAGCTATGCGGTGCGCTTTCGGATACAGGACGATAAAATCACCCTTACCGATAAGCAGATCGAAAAGATTATGTCTTCCATCGAAAAGGCACTGACAGAACGCTTTGCGGCATCGCTCAGGTAACGAAATAACATTATACGTAATCAATGGCAAAAACCCTATGGGAAGAGCATTTGAATATAGAAAAGCAAGAAAACTGAAGCGCTGGGGAAACATGGCGCGCACCTTTACCAAAATAGGTAAGGAAATAACCATCGCCGCCAAGGCCGGCGGTACCGATCCCGATAGTAATCCGCGTTTGCGCGTACTGATCCAAACGGCAAAAAAAGAAAACATGCCGAAGGATAATGTGGATCGTGCCATCAAACGTGCCGTAGAAAAAGGGATGGACGATTACAAGGAAATTAACTATGAAGGCTACGGACCGCACGGAATTGCCGTATTTGTGGAAACCGCTACGGATAACAATACCCGCACGGTAGCCAACATACGCAGCTACTTCAATAAAAACGGTGGCAGTTTGGGCACTACCGGCAGCTTGGAGTTCCTCTTTGATCACAAATGCGCATTCAAGATTTCCCGAAAGGAAGGTATGGATCTTGAAGAACTGGAGCTGGCGCTCATCGATTTTGGCGTGGAAGATATAGAGGAAGAAGAGGACGGCATTACGCTCTATGGCGATTTTGCTACCAACGCCGCGCTACAAAGCTATTTGGAAGATGAGGGGTACGAAATACAATCTGTCGAATTTGTCCGCATTCCAAAGGATTATCGCGATGTAACTGCGGAAGAAGCCGCCGACGTAAACAAGCTGATTGATAAGATTGAAGAGGATGAAGACGTGCAAAACGTCTTTACCAATATGCGTGAACCCGATGAGGAAAACGACTAACCCATAACGATTAGCTTTATAAACATATAATACCTACCTTTGTAGGCGATAGAACAAACTAATAATATTCGCTATGAAGACGAGTGAAATTATGGCCTCTCTTGAGGCTAAACACCCCGGGGAAAAAGAGTATCTCCAGGCTGTGAGAGAAGTGCTTCTCTCTATTGAAGAAGTATACAACCAGCATCCCGAATTCGAAAAGGCTGCCATTGTAGAACGCATCGTTGAACCGGACCGTATTTTTACGTTCCGTGTGCCTTGGACTGACGATAACGGTAAAGTACATGTAAACTTGGGTTACCGCGTTCAGTTCAACGGAGCCATTGGCCCGTATAAAGGCGGTATTCGTTTCCACGCATCGGTAAACCTTTCCATTCTTAAGTTCTTGGGCTTCGAACAGACTTTCAAGAACGCACTTACTACGTTGCCAATGGGCGGCGGTAAGGGTGGATCTGATTTCTCCCCCAAGGGACGCAGCGATGCCGAAATTATGCGCTTCTGCCAGAGCTTTGTAACCGAATTGTGGCGTAACATCGGTCCGGATACCGATATACCTGCCGGCGATATAGGCGTTGGTGGCCGTGAAGTAGGCTATATGTTCGGTATGTACAAAAAGTTGGCTCGCGAACATACAGGTACGTTTACCGGTAAGGGATTCGAGTTCGGCGGTTCTCGTCTTCGTCCCGAATCAACCGGTTTCGGTGCCGTATATTTCGTTCAGAACATGTGCCACGAATTGGGCATCGATTATAAGGGTAAAACGTTGGCTATCTCCGGTTTCGGTAACGTAGCATGGGGTGTAGCTCAAAAAGCTACCGAAATTGGTCTGAAGGTGGTTACCATCTCCGGTCCTGATGGATA
This sequence comes from uncultured Bacteroidales bacterium, assembly GCA_902489445.1. Lineage (GTDB taxonomy): Bacteria > Bacteroidota > Bacteroidia > Bacteroidales > Porphyromonadaceae > Porphyromonas. The sequence goes on along the minus strand of CABTZX010000028.1, from coordinate 5,576 downwards.
CGTATACGATCCGGACGGCATCAATACGCCCGAAAAGTTCCAGTGCATGCTCGATTTGCGTAGCAGCGGTAACGACGTAGTTTCCGATTACGTGAAGAAATTCCCGAAAGCACAGTTCTTTGCCGGCAAAAAGCCTTGGGAACAGAAAGTTGACTTTGCAATGCCTTGCGCTACACAAAACGAAATGGGCTTGGAAGATGCCAAGTTGCTCGTTAAGAACGGCGTAACGCTTGTTGCCGAAACTTCCAACATGGGTTGCACGGCTGAAGCCAGCGAATACTACGTTGCCGAAAAGGTTAACTTCGCTCCGGGTAAGGCAGTTAACGCAGGTGGTGTAAGCTGCTCGGGCTTGGAAATGTCACAGAATGCTATTCACCTCTCCTGGACGAACGAAGAAGTGGATCAGCGTCTGCACCAAATCATGAAGGATATTCATGAACAGTGCGTTACTTATGGTCGCGAAGGCAAATACATCAATTATGTAAAGGGTGCCAACATTGCCGGCTTCATGAAGGTAGCTAAGGCGATGGTCGCTCAGGGCGTTTGCTAAGCAACCGAAGCATTCATTGCATTCCCCTGTAGGGGAGTGCGGTGCCTTATCGGGCGGTATCCTTACGTATAAGGGTGCTGCCCGATTGCTTTTATCCGTTTTTTTAGCGCGAAAGCTTTGTTATGTCACACTCATGCGGTATTGATCCGCTGGCTATCATAGCCCAATATTATCCGGTTGGTTCGGCAAGTTACACCATTTTGGTGCGTCACTCGATGGATGTGGCGCATTTGGCGATGGAGGTTGCGGGGCGCCACCCCGAGCTTGCTTTGGACAAAACCTTTGTGTACGAAGCAGCTATCCTGCACGACCTCGGCATTTTCCTCACCGATGCGCCGGAGATAGCCTGCTACGGTTGCGAACCTTATATCAAGCACGGGCTCCTCGGTGCCAAGTTGCTCCGTCGGCTGAGGCTTCCGTACCACGCATTGGTATGCGAGCGCCACACGGCAAGCGGTTTGAGCCGCCAAGAGGTGCTACACGATAAGCTGCCCTTCCCATTGGATCGGAGCTACGAACCGGAGTCGTTGGAGGAAAAGCTGGTCTGTTACGCCGATTGCTTCTTTTCTAAAACGCATTTGGACGAGCAGCGATCCCCCGAGCGTGTAGTGGCATCCATGCAAAAGCGGTGGCAGAAAAACGGTTACGAAGGGAAGGCTGCCACGGTACAACGCTTCCTTGCGATGCACGCTCTCTTTGGCTGATGCGCCCCGTAGGGAAGTGCTTCGCGATAGTTATATACCTTTCGCGCGAAAGGTATAGATGTTTCGGATGAAAGGTATATAAGTTTCCCTCGAGAGGTATATACCTTTTTCCGAGTCGCTGCCGACCCTCTGAACGCGTTGCTGATTGTGCTTCCGCGGTGCACCCATTTCTGATTCAGATTGCTTACCTTTGCGTTGTCCGGGGCATGCCCGGTGCCGGTGGGGAATAGTAGCCCCACCGAGGAGAAAAGAATAGAACAAAACCATCTATAAGAGAGTGAGATATGAATTACCTAACTGAAGAAAAACTAACCATTGTGGGAGCTGCCGGTATGATCGGCTCCAATATGGCACAAACTGCCGCCATGATGCGCCTGACACCTAATCTGTGTCTGTACGATGTATACCTTCCCGGGCTGGAAGGGGTTGCCGAAGAGCTGCGCCACTGCGGGTTCGAAGGGCTCAACGTAACCTTCACCGATAAGGTTGAGGAAGCGTTTAAAGATGCCAAGTATATCGTTTCCAGCGGAGGGGCTCCGCGCAAGGAAGGAATGACGCGCGAGGATCTGCTTAAGGGCAACGCCGGCATAGCCGCACAGTTAGGCGATAACATCAAAAAATACTGCCCCGATTGCAAGCACGTGGTAATCATCTTCAATCCGGCGGATATAACCGGTTTAGTAACTCTTATTCATTCCGGTCTGAAGCCGCAGTGCGTATCCACATTGGCTGCGCTGGATACCATCCGTTTGCAGAGCGAATTGGCGAAGTACTTCGGGCTGCGGCAGAGCCAAGTAACCGGCTGCCGCACCTACGGAGGGCACGGCGAGCAGATGGCTGTATTTGCCTCTACGGCACGCGTGGACGGAAAACCGCTCACCGAGCTGATCGGTACCGATAAACTGCCGGAAGATAAATGGCAGGAAATACGTCAAAAAGTGGTAAAAGGCGGTGCCAACATCATCAAATTGCGTGGTAGAAGCAGCTTCCAGAGCCCATCCTATGTAGCCATTGAAATGATTGCCGGCGCAATGGGCGGCGAGCCGTTCACCAAACCGGTGGGTTGCTACGTAAAGGACGGTAAATTCAACCATGTAATGATGGCGATGGAAACGCGCCTCGATAAGCAGGGAATTCACATCGGTAAGGTAGAGGGAACTCCGGCTGAAATGGCTGAATTGGAAAAGAGCTACGAACATTTGGTTGCGATGCGCCAAAACGTAATCGAAATGGGCATCATTCCGCCCGTTGCCGATTGGAACAAGCTCAATCCCAACCTATAAGCGTTTACGCAGCAAAAACAGATTCGGTAAGGGCGCTTTCTCTATGGGAAAGTGCCCTTCCGCGCACTGAAACCGCCTTGGGCATAGGCAATTCGGCGCGGAACAGCTAACTTTGCGCTATGATGCCTGTAAAGATCTCTGTGCGTGCATGGCTGGCGGGGGTAGTGGCGCTTTGGTGCGGGCTCCTTATGGCTTCCTGCGCCGGAAAGGATAAAACTACCGCTACGCTGGTGGTGCATTGGTCGGAAGCGCCGCGCGATACCACGCTGCAGCTGCGGGTTTCCTATACCGATACGCTGCGCCAACCCGCTTGCGATACCCTATTTATCGATAAACCTAAGGGAAAAGCCAAGTGTACGCTCGGAATCTATCCCGTGGGCGTGAGCCCCGTTTCGGTGATGCCGATGGATGGTAGCTTTGTGGTGCTGCTCGATGCCGCTCCGGCGCGTAAAATCACGCTTCGGTTGCCGCTGGCTCATCCCTCCGCCGCGCGAATTAAAGGATACAAGGAAGTGGCTGTGAGCGACCGCTTTACCGCATCGCAGCGCACTTTGCTCTATGCCTACGACGATGCGGTGGCTCAGGGCAATGTGCAAGCCGCCGATTCGCTGTACCAACTTATCGAGGAGGCTGCCGCGCGTTTCGTTGCAAACAATAAGGATAAGGAGGGCGTTGCCCTATTGGCAAACCGATATTTTGGCGATTACGGAAGTATGGCACGCTTTATGCATTGTACAGGTGATACGGTGTTGCCCGTTTCGCTCCCGTTACAACGGATGCTTTTGGGTGAACTGCTTAAGCCAAAGGCGGATCGCTACCTCGTAACCTCTTATAGGCCGCTGGGCGATACCATTCAGGCAATTGATGCCAAATACCCCACGCGGGACTCCGCGCTCACCGTCCTTTTGCTCGATCGGCGCCTGCCTGCCAAAGGAATGCTCGATTCGCTCAAGCGCATCGGTAGGGATACGCTCGCGCAACGAAAGCTCTATACCATTTTGGTCTATCCGGCGGATCGGATTGCGGAGCCGCTGAAGGCCATAAAGCGCGATTCCATTCCGCCCGTAGTTACGCTTACGCCGCCGCTTGCCGAGTGGTACGGAATAATGCGCAGTAATGCTTTTGCCACAACGCCCTGCTACATTTTGCTCAAAGGGGGCAAGATGCGCTTCACCACTGAGGATCAAACGGTTTTCCTCGATACGCTTCGCCGTGAGCTACCCTATAAGCCGCGCCATAGCGCTACACCCAAAACGTCACCAAAAAAGTAAGTCTAATCCGCAATTCTCATGTTGGTAAAAACCTATACAGCCGCCGTTGTTTCCATAGATGCACAAATTGTGACCGTTGAAGTGAGCAGCGAGGAGGGATGCGGCTTTTCCATTGTGGGCCTGCCCGATACGGCGGTGCGCGAAAGCTACGACCGAATTACTACCGCCCTCGGCGGGAGCGGATTTAATGTACTGGGGAAACATACGGTGATTAACCTGAGCCCCGCCGATTTGAAAAAGGAGGGAACCGCCTACGATTTGCCTATGGCGGTGGGGCTGGTGGCTGCCAACGGCTTGATGGATACGGAGCGAATCAAAAACTATATGCTTATTGGCGAGCTTTCCCTCGATGGTACGCTCCGACCGGTCAAGGGCGCCCTGCCTATAGCCATAAAAGCGCGCGAAGCCGGTTTTACCGGTCTTGTTGTGCCGCGCGGTAACGGACGCGAGGCGGGGGTGGTAAACCAACTCCATGTGTACGAGGCGGATACGCTCTATAATGTAGTGCAGTTTTTACAAGGGAAGACCGATCTGCCGGAAATTCAGGTGGATACGCGTGCCGAATTTGCCAAAGGGCAACAGAGCACCCCCTACGATTTTAGCGAAGTGAAAGGGCAGGATAACGTAAAACGTGCCTTGGAAGTGGCTGCCGCCGGCGGACATAATATACTGATGATCGGTTCGCCCGGATCGGGTAAATCGATGATGGCAAAGCGCGTGCCCGGCATTCTGCCGCCCTTCACGCTGAGCGAATCGTTGGAATCTACCAAAATATACTCCGTTGCGGGCAAACTGCCGCTCAATACGATGCTACTCACCGAGAGGCCCTTCCGTGCGCCGCATCACTCCATATCTATGCCTGCATTAGTGGGAGGCGGCTCCACGCCCAAACCGGGGGAAATCAGCTTAGCGCATAACGGCGTTCTTTTTCTGGATGAATTAGCCGAATTTAACCGCTCGGTACTGGAGTTACTGCGCCAACCGATGGAGGAACGCTGCATCACCGTATCTCGCGCCAAAGCGACGGTGGATTATCCGGCATCCTTTATGCTGGTGGCAGCTATGAATCCTTGTCCGTGCGGTTACTACAATCATCCCACCAAACAGTGCACCTGTCCGCCCGGCACGGTGCAAAAGTACCTTTCGCGCGTTTCCGGCCCGCTGATGGATCGCGTGGATATACAAATTGAAATAGCACCGGTTCCGTTTGAAAAAATCTCCAACGATGCGCCGGCGGAGAGCAGCGCCTCCATACGTCAGCGCGTAGTGGCGGCGCGACGCCTGCAAACCGAGCGGTTCCGCAACTGCCCCGGTGTACATTGCAATGCGCAGATGGGTGCTAAGGAAACGCGACTCTTTGCTACGCCCGATGCGGACGGATTGAACAAATTGGAGCGCGCGATGAACGCTTTTGGACTTTCTGCTCGTGCCTACGACCGTATTCTCAAAGTGGCACGCACCATAGCCGATCTGGATAACGCCCCCTCCGTAACCGGAAAACATATAGCCGAAGCGATCGGCTACCGCAGCCTCGACCGCGATTCCTGGGGACGCTAACCGCCCCGCCCCTCCCTCGCCTCCGCCCCCTGGCCGAAGCAAACCGGCGAAACATATATACCTCCCCTGTCGCCATTACTGCCCCAGCCGCCATAGTAGTTGTTGTAATCGGAAGCAATCGGAATCAATCAGAACCAATCGGATTAATTCCGATAAACTCCGATTAGTTCGGATAAATACCTATTGCCTACGATACACTATAATACACTTT
>CABTZX010000027.1 GCA_902489445.1 uncultured Bacteroidales bacterium | reverse complement strand
TTCGATACGTTAGGATACGTTACGATACAGTTTAATACACTTCGATACACTTTAATACACTTGGGGGGTATGCCGTGTGGTACCTTTGCATCGTTCCTCCGGGAATAGGCGTTAGCCGCGCGGAGCAAGCGAGCTCCGGCAGCGTGTTATCGCCTCGGGGCAAAAGCACCAACGGGCATTACCACCGGCTGATTATTACATCAGCGGATGAGTATCCTCCGCGAATGGTTAGCACCGGTTGATTATTACATCAACAGGCAGTTAGCGTCAGCGGATGAGTAACCTCCACGAATGGTGAACACCGGCTGGTTATTAGCATCTACCGGTCGTTAGCGTCAGCGGATGGATATCCTCCACGGATGGTTAGCATCAGTTGGTTATTACATCAACAGACTGTTAGCGACAGTGGATGGTAAGCAGCTGCGGATGGTTAGTGCGACGGTGCGGATGCGCCACCCCGAGGAACAGCGTTCTTTGACATATGTAAACGCTCACCCCCCATAGCGCCCCCACGAGAGGAGGGTTATTGGGTGAGGTTGATGCGGAGGGCAACGCCGAAGTTGGTGTTGCGCGTCGGGAAGGAGGCGCTGCTGACCAGCGGATGGTTGATGTTCCAATCGAAGAAGGCACGCAGGGTAAGCATACGGCTAAGCGCATAATCGGCACTCAGCTTGAGCGTTTGGGCAATATTGCCGTTCGTAGCCTGCGTGAAGTTATCCTGAATCTTGCGGATCAGCATACTACTGCGGTTATAGGTATAGTCGGCGCGAAGCGTCATACTACCACCGGAAGCGAACAACTGTTGGTTGTTATTGCCGGAAGCGGATTTGCCGTTGGTCCGAGGGCGCGTGGTGCGGTTACGCTTTTTTATGCCGAACAGCTTAGCGGCATCGTCCACTTTGTAGCTCAGCGAGGCGGTCAGTTCGTTGGCGTTATTCTCCATCAGCTGAACGGCGGTCAGGTTAAGGGTTACGGCTCTGCGCCTGTTCCATCGCGCCGAAGCGGTTATTCCGTTTGTGAGCGCTACTTCAACGCCTATAAGCGGATTGAACCCTTCCTGGAACGTAACCGAGGGAATATCGTAAGGCATGGAGGGGATCAGCTCCTGTGTGCCGGACGCATTCGGATCGGTAGGAGCAACGCGTTGCACAAATCCCAGCTCATTGCCTTCGCTAAGGGGTTTCCAGCCGAGGAACGAGCTATAGCCGCCCACGGAATAGGTGGCGGTATAGTTATGGCTCAGGGAGAAATTACGGAACACTTTGTCGAAGCCGGGAATAAGGTTCAGACCGGTGTAGTTAATGGTCCAGTTGGGCAATAGCGCGGAAAAGGCGGGGAACGGCGTTAGCGCCACCCGCTCGGGCGACGCAGAGGTGTAGGCGGCAAGGAAAGCGGGGATCAGCACATCGGCTCCATTCTCGCGAACAGCAGTTACGTTGGTGGCACCGGCTTGACGGTAGGCATCGGCAATTCGGGCCCGCATAATGCTTCGATATGCCAAAAGGTTATCGAAGTTGGGCGACGAGTAGCCACTGTTGCCGTTGGGCGTGAAGAAAAAGTGCTTAAACCCTACGGTAGTCATGGTAAAACTACCGCCAAAGGTGCGCGGCATACCGGAGAAAACGTATTGCGTTTCCTCGCGGCGCGTATCGTTCCGCAGCGCGTTTAGCGTGATGCGTAGCTCCTTTATCGGCTCTAAAGATACGCGGAGGGAGAAGTTCTCACTTTGTGTATAGGCGGAGGGGCGCACATTATCCTGAGCGGTGGTTAGCCAACCGCGTTCGGCAGCTCGCTCAATCCAGTTGTGATCCACAAAGCCGAAAGCAAAATCCAAGCCGGGGGCTAATCCGGGCGAGGCAGCCGCTTGTCCGCCGGCGGCACGTACGGCAGGGAGGAATCCGGGCAGATTGAAGCCCTGGTTCCTACTATAACTAACCTGTACATCCTTAAGCATCATCAGCGGATAGACCAAAAAATCGGTAAAGCGGGCAGTTTCGTTGCCGGCGGCATTGCGTTTGGTCGCATCGGCGATAGTCAACTTGAGCTTAGCACTATCCCGATTGGTGATTTGGATGGTTTGGGCGTCCTTAACCTTATATTTGATCGTGTAGCGCCTGCCGAGCGAATCGGTAGCGGAAATACGTATCTTTTTGCTGCCGAGGCCGTGCCGAATAGTGGTAACGCTATCGGTGGAAAGGGTAACGGTTTGCTCAAACCGACGAGGCTTAGTGGGGTTTTGCATCCGTGCGGAATAGCTGTTTTCGGTGCCTTGTGCCCTATTGAAGCGGCTTCGGCGCGAGCTTGTTTGGTAGGATTGCCCTATTGCGGAAATGCGCTTATCCACGTTAGCCAGATAAGGAATAAGGGCATAGAGCGAATTGAACGCAAGGGTTGCATTGCCCTCTAAGCGAAGATCGTTGCGGATGAGGTTGCCCATCTGGTTATCGTCGGACAAAATGGCGCCGCGATCCCAATTGTAGGTACCGGTATAATTGACGTTAGCGGTAACCCAACTCATATAGGGAATGAGCGAAATGGGCAGCTTCCAGTTGAGGGAGGCGCGCTGATCGTACTTCATCGGTAGGCCAAGTTGGCGGATGCTCTGATTAACGGAATCGCGCCATACGCCCCACGCATCGGGGTTGAGCCGTCGGTTCACCTGTACGTTGGGTTCTTCAATTCGGGCATTGGTTCCGCTTTGGAATGAAAATTGTATATCATCAGTTAGGTTCCAGTTCAGGGTGAACGCGCGGTTCCAAACGAAATCGCGCACAAAGGTTGCGGGCATGGGCGCCGCATCGCCTATTCCGGGAATATAGTTGCGTACCTGCTGCTCGTTGTAGTTACGAAGCAGAGAGCTGGAAAGATTGATTTTGGAGGGAAGCCAATTGATACGGTAGGATTGAAGTGCCTTCAGTTGAGGATCCTTAGCCTTAATCCACCCGAACGGCTTGAGCGGCGGCACCACGGGCTGGTAGTCGTACGTAGCGGAGAACTGCCAATCGCGCCGATTGTCGTAGGTCAGTTCGGGCGTATGATGGTCTGTTTTGTTCAGGGCATAGGATACGCTGAAGTTGGCGGGGTCGTAAGGCATCGGCGTTTTGCTCTTTATCCCGACGTGTACGTTGGAAAGAGAGATGCTGTGCACCCGGGTCCGCGTAACGGAATGTACCAAAATGGAATCGCGCTGTTGCTTGGAGGGCGCTCCCTTCAGTGCATCCTTCAGGAGGAGGTCCTCGTCCAAAGGATTGTATTGAGGCGTGATTTGCTCATCGTTGTAGGCATAGTAGAAAGGTATGCTTACGGCAGCCTTTTCGGGGAAGAACCGTCCCAACTCCAAACGTGTGGAGAGGTTTACCTGGCGTAAATCCTCCAGACGGCGTTGGGAGAGGGTCTGGTCCAGAGCACCGAAGCCGGCGGTTTGCACTACGCCACGAGCGTTAAAGCTGCCCCAGTCGCTCAGTTGCACTTGTACATCGGTGTTGGCCGCCCATCCGCCGTGCTCCTGGTAATCGCTCAGCCTCAGTTCGTTGACCCATACTTCGGCACTTTTCACCTTACCCGAGTTATTGCGTACGCCAATCATTATGGTTTTTACGTTGGAGAGGGACGGATTGCCCACAATAGAAATGGTGTTGGCAGGATTTCCCTCATCGGGCGCCGAGTAGCGTTTGTAATAATCGGCACCACCGGTGGAAACATGGCTGTTGCGGGCTATCTTCAGATCGGTTAGCTGCTTAAAGGGGAATTGGATTTTGTTCGCAGCAGGCCATACGGCGGCGCGATCCTGAGCCAAGTCGCTACTATACACTCCGTAGGGCGTAAGGGATAGCGGAACAGCATATTCGTAATAATTGTTGCGGTAATCACTACCGAGGCGGATAAATACGGATAGGTCACCGTTCTCGGTTTGCGTATCGTCATCTAAAAGAGCTTCGCCGTGCACAAAAAGCTCCAAACGCTTATATCGCCTCAGATCGAGCCCCATATTGCGGTATATGGCACGGGCATCGGCGGGCGAAAGGCTACGGATGCGCAAACTGAGGGATTGTTCGTTTTGTTGCGTGGCTTGAGCCTGTGCGGGATCAAGACTGCGCGTAACGGTAGGCGGAAGTACATAGTTAATCGGTTGGCGATCGCCGTTTTCCTCAATATTGACCGTACTTACTTCAAGGGTTCCCTTGGAGATGGGCGTTACATTGGGATCGTGCAGCTCACGATCGTAGGAGCGCCATTCGCCCCGTACCAACTTAAACGTACCGAAGCGAAGATGCGTTGCTTCCTTGAACCCGGTGAGGAAAAGGCGCATAAAGCGAATACTTTTGAAATCCGCTATACCTCCGATGGCAGCTTCGTATTCCTTGAGCGGAATTTTGAATTGATACCAATTGACCGATTCCTTCTTTCCGTTAGCAAGGGTAACCGCGGTGGAGCGTACATCGGTGATGTAATTCTGCCCCACGGCGAGGCGGTCCGGCCGAAGTACAATATGGTATTGAAAATAGCTTTCGTTTTCGTTCAGCGTATTATCCTGATTGACGTCTTCCACATCAGGCATTACGCGTGAGGCTATACTGTACGCTTCGGCGGCATCCTTAGCTTCGGCACTATTTCCCTGCACGCCGTTAAAATATCGGTAGCGATCGAGGATGGGGGCGCGCTCTTCGTCCCAATCCTTATTACGATAATGCTTGAAGTTATCACCGGCGGGATCGGTAAAGGGGCTCATCGGATTGCTCTTCCATCGTTTTGCCGTTTCGGCGGAAATCTTACTACGCAATCCTTGTAAATATTCAACGTAAGCGGGGAAGGCGGCTTCTTCCTCATCATTTAAGCCGTTAAGCCCCACATCTTGCTTGGCGCGTGCTCCGGGCGAGTTATCAAACGCGTAACCGGATGCCTGCCTCGTGGGCACCTTTCCCCAAACGGTAGTGCGCGTTGCCTTGGCATCGTCGTTGAGGGGCATACCGTTTTCGAAGTACTTTAGCCCATCTTTGAGGATATCTTCGCTGATTTCCCCCAAATTGAGGTACAGTTCGCCGCCGGAAGTGGTTTCCCTGTTGTAGATAAAGGGATCCATCAGCCAAAACTCAATATACTCGATGTTGGCGGCTTCGAAGTCGCTCTGATCAATTTTGCGCATTATGCCGCCCCAGTTCCGGTCGGGATTGGCAAATGTGCCGTCCGGAAGCAGATCCGTATAGTTAAGATTGTACGGCCCGCGTTCGGCGGGGTAGTAACTTACGTTGAATGTTTGCAGATAGCTAAGCTGAGCCTGATTGTAATCCCTATAGGGGAACAACTCCAGCATACTCACTTCGCGCGAATAGTGATTGCTCAGATAATCCGGATCATTGCGAATATAGGAGGGCAACATGGAGGAGCGGCTCCGGTTGAGTATCGGATCGATGTAAAACCAAGCCAAAAGGGCGCGATGCTCTCCGTAACGCACATCGTTAGTGAATGAAGCTTCCGGGAAAAGCGGATTAGGCGTATCCTGAAAAGGAGTAGAGGCGAGCGTCCAGGCATAGGGATTTTTTAGATCAATTTGCCCTTGCGACGATTCGAAGTCATCGATATAACTATACCCTTTGGCGTATCTGCCTTCATAATGCCCCGGTATCAGGTGGGCAAACTCAGCATTAATTGCAATTTCGCTCGGTTTGGTTAGATTAAGGAAAGGTATTTTGTCCAGCAAATTGGTCAATCCCTGCCACTTGGTTCGATAGCTCAGATTGGCGCCCCAAAGGAAGTTTCGCATCGATTCGTCACCGATAGTCGTTTTGGTCGTTAGCGGCATTTCGCTAAGATACATAGCGGTAGCTCCGAGCGTAAAATCTTTGGTAAAGTGGTAGTTTAGATCCGCTCCGAGCATCGTTTTGCGCTGCAAATTGAGGAATCCCTTATTCTCTAACGACACATCCACGCGGGTACCGCTCGAAAGGATGGATTCGTTGATAATGGTTACCGTACCCATTGCGTAGTTTACGGTATAGTCCACATTTTCGGTCAATACGGCACCGCCGGCGGTTACACGTACCGATCCGGGCGTAACCCCCATTGCACCGAGCGAAATCTGTCCGCTTTGCGACGCTTTGTACTCGCCTTTCAGCAAAAACTTATCTTTTTCGGCAACTTCCCTTGCCGCATTAGCCGTTGTGTCGTATATGGCTCGGTATACATACTTATCCGCCAGAGCCGGGTCGCCTATTTTATCGGCAAGCGTTTTCCCGAAAGGCTCTACGGTAGAGAAGTAGATCCATCCGCGACGGCTATTGACCGTATAACCTTCCACATAGTCAAAAACGCCATCGGGATAACGTTCGTTTCGGCTATCTAAGCGGTCCATCTCGAGCGATTTGACCAGTAGTTGTCCCTTTATGGGGCTTTCGGTTATATAAGGCAGTGCTATGCCGGTGCTGTCGCTTCGGTACAGAATGTCCAAACGGAAGCGTTCTTTTGTCAATCCCTGTACATTTGCGCCCAAAGCATATACGTTACGCATCATCAGCCGCCAGTAGGGCGATGCCGGTGTCATCTTGGTTCCTTTAACCAATTTAACAAAGAGCGTTTCGCTACCGTTATCGGGGCGATCCGTACTAAATTCCCCCACCTGATAGACCTTCCCCCGATAGGTATATTCAAATGCTACCGCGAGCACCTCGTCGCCGTTCAGTTTGGCGTTGAGCGAAATATAGCCCAATGAGGCGTTCAGCGTATATTCGGATGGAGCGAGCAGGCGTGCGCTTTCCAGCTTTTCGTATTCCGTACCGCCCTCAAGTATAGGCGAAAGCGTTTGCGTTACCTGTTCGATGCGCCTAAGCGCAGGCATACCGATCATCGTTTGGTATAGCGAGTTGGCATCGTTTGCCGGCATATCACCGGTTCGCGTCCAGCGCGAATTATACGTTTTGCCTGCTTCGGCAAGGTCGCTGAATGCCACTATGTTGCGCGCATTGTCAAATCGTCCGCGTTTATTGGTTACCCACACTTCCACGCGGTTAATAACCACGCCACCGGATATGTAGGGAAGCGTTTTCAGTGCTTCGTCGTAATGATCGTAGAACCATTTGGAGAGGAAAAAGTGCCGTCCCTCATCATATTGATTGGCGGAAAACTCAAACGGTGTTGTTTGTACCCCACCCTGCGATGAAACGCGCTTTGTTTCCGCTTCCTGCTGGCTAACGACCAAACTCAAATCCAACTTGCCAAACTGTAACTTCGTATGGATTCCGAACAGCGAAGCACCCCCCTGTATGAGCGAATTCTGCGGATGTAGTGCCACACTGCCCGCCTCTACCAATTTAACGATATCGTCCTCTTCGCCCTCGTAGGCAAGTTTTAGCTTGCGCGCATCGAAATCGAACGTCGTTTCCGTGTTGTAGTTCAGGTTGAAGTTGAGCTTACTGCCCACCGATGCCTGTACGTTGGCTTGTATTTTTTCGTCAAAGTCAAAATAGGTATGCTTACGGGCATGCTCGGGAAGCGAGGGATTATCCGTGGCATTCGTTTTGGCGCTGAAGAGCAACTCGGCGGAGCCTTGTGTGCGTACCTTTACGCCTCCGGGCCCGAAAACACGCTCTGCCGGTCCCAATTCGAAGCCAAAATCGAACGGGTTAAACTGCTTTTTGCCCTCTTGGGCGGCTTCCTCTCGCTCTTTATCCCTAAAGTAGTGTACATTTTCGTTCCGTTTAAGGTAAGCGAGGTACTCCTCTTGTGTATATGCAATAGGTGTGCCAATCCGTTTCCCGTTTAGCGTAGTGACAAAAAGGTACTTACCGGTGGCGGCATCGTATATAAAGCCGCTTTTGAGCTGCGTGGGGAGCTTGAGGTCGATGAGCGGTTGCGCCTCCACTTCCTCTTTATTGCGAGGCGGCACTACACGGCCTTGAATTGAGTCGCTCTGCGCTTTTGCCGGCAAAAAGGAGAGCAACACTACCCCCAAGAAGCAGAGTAAACTGATACACCTTTTGACTTCCTTTTGCCTCAAATGCATCCCGAAAAGATTCCTTACGACAAATGCCTTAATGCCTCTTTGATAACCTGTTCCACCGGTAGAGCGGCATTGGCATCCAAAACTTTCCGTACCGCCTTTCGGACGGCTGTATCCGGGAAGCCGAGCGTTTTAAGCGCACCGCACGCCTCTTCGTACATTTTTGCCGTTTGACCGGATGCCGAAGCGCCGGAGCCATCCATCTCTTCCGAAAGCACAATCTTTCCTTTCAGATCGACCACTATGCGCTGTGCCGTTTTCAATCCTATCCCCTTGACCGTTTGCAGCACTTCAACCGCGCCGCCGTTAATGGCTGCCGCCAGCTCGGCAGGCGAAAAGCTGCTCAGTATCAACCGCGCCGTAGCAGGGCCAACCCCCGATACGCTGCGTAACTTATCAAAGAAAAGCTGCGCCTCCTCGCTCAGGAAGCCGAACAGGCGATAAGCATCATCAGTTATAATCTCGGTGATCCAAAGCCGGCACCGCTTTTCTTCGCGAAGCAAGCTGTAATCGGGCAACGTAATGGCTATATCGTAGCCCACGCCTCCTGCCAACACAATTACCCCGGTGGGGGTGAGTCGGGCTATTTCTCCCTCAATAAAAGCGATCATTCCTTATAATGCGTCCTTCTCCTCTACGCTCTATAACGCACATACCTCTCGGTTTGTTGCCTTACCGCCTTATAAGCACTTATAAAAAACCTATATAAGTTTCCCTTCAAAGGTATATACCTTTCACCCGAAACCTATATACCTTTCATTTGAGACCTATATACTTTTCGAAAACTACTGCCCTTCCGATGGCGTAAACGTGCGGAGGGATAGCTCGGAGCCGTCCCATACGGCAAAGGAGTTGTAGCGGATCCAATCCCCCAAAAGAAGCACGCGTTTGCCGTTACCGAGGGGATAATCAATGAGACGGTGCCGGTGCCCAAAGAGCCAAAAGTCTGTATCGGGATGGCGTAACGCATCTCGCGCCGCCCACTTCACAAGCCACTCCTCCTCGGGAGGTGCGGCGGTAACGGCGTAATCTTGGGCAATATGCCGCTTGCGGCTGCTTGCGGACGAGCGGTTGGCTATGACGGTTGACCAGCGCGGATGCAAGCCGGCGTAGAGCTTTTGCAGTACGGGATTGCGAAAGGTATCGTACAAAAGCGCTTCCTTACGCGAATGAGCTCTGTATTCCTCATCTCCGTGCGCCAAACGGAACGTTTTCCCCCGATCGGTCAGCAGCAACGCTTTGTGATGCACCATTGCTCCCAACTCCTCCTCAAAGTAGCCTTTCATCCACACATCGTGGTTACCGGTGAAGAAATGTACGGCAACGCCGCTATCCGCTACGCGGGCCACGGCTCCGAGAAAGCGTGTAAACCCCTTCGGGACCACATACTTCCACTCGTGCCAGTAGTCAAACATATCTCCGAGGAAATAGATCGCCTCGGCGCTATCCGCTACCGATTCCACCCAAGCGGTTAAGCGTTGCTCCGCGGCGCGCCGATCCGTATGGATGGCGGCACCGAGATGCGCATCGGCAGTGAAGAAGAGCTTCTTCATCCGAATGCCCGGCTACATAAAGCCCAATTCCAACTTTGCCTCGTCGCTCATCATCGATTGATCCCACGGCGGCGTAAAGCTCAGCACGATATCGGCACGGGTAACGCCCTTTACACTCTCCGTTTTCAGGCGTACATCCTCCACAATGAAATCGGTGGCAGGGCAGTTGGGCGCGGTAAGTGTCATCGTGATGGTTACTACGCCCTTATCGCTTATATCCACGTCATAGATCAAGCCCAAATCATATACGTTGACCGGTATTTCCGGATCGTATACGGTGCGGAGCATCTTAACGATATCTTCCTCCATACGGAGCAAATCGTTTCCCTTTTCCATATACCATTTGCTCAATGAATCGGGTTCATTTCGCGGATAAGCCGCTCGCCGCCGAGCACTTTGTCCACTACCAGTAGCAGATAACGAATATCGAGAATAATGCTCCGTTGGTAATCGGGCAGATATTCGATATCACCGCCTACGCCTTCCCAATTACGGTCAAAGTTCAAACCGACCAATTCGCCCTTGCCGTTGAATACAGGGCTGCCCGAGTTTCCTCCGGTAGTATGCGTGGTTGCGCAGAAGTCTACCGGCATACGTCCGTCCGAAAGTGCATAGGGCGCATAGTCCTTTGCTTGGTAAACCTTCTTGAGGCGTTCGTCCACCACATATTCCCAATTGTGCGGATCTTCCTTTTCCATCACGCCGTCCAAGGTGGTTCTTTCCCCGTAAAGTACGGCATCGTGCGGCTTGTAGCCCTTAATTTGTCCATAAGTAAAGCGGAGCGTTAGGTTGGCATCGGGCCACGGTTGTTTGCTGAAAGGCGGATTAGCCATCCGAGCCGCTATATATTCCTTGCGCGCCTTAGCCAGAGGCGCGTCGTAAGCCTGCAGCTTTTCGTTGAGCGTACGGAACTCTATACGGCAAGAGCGTGCAAACTGCACCATCGGATCATTTGCCAAAAGGTCGCGTTCCGGCGCTTTCATAAACGCTTCGAAGCGTTCTTTGGAAGCAAAAATGGAGGTATCGAACAGCTTATCTATATAGGCTTCGGCCGAACCATACTGGGCAATTCCGTCGCGAACCGCCTGCGGTTGCTCGTTAGGGGCAATTCGTTCCGCATAACGCGTTAGTAGTGCTTTGGCTATTTTGCGGTCCACTTCCGGATCGTAATCCTTATCAAAGAACAATTCAAACTGCTTGCTCAGATCTTCCAATCCTTCGCTTCGCTTAGCGGCATTATCCCAATTATCCAATAGTTCCGCTTTGGGCAGCGGAGCAAGGCTGCATTCGATGCCGTAAAGGATACCTTCCAGCAGATATTGTTTGCGAATTTGCAACGATTTACGCGCTGCAATGGAGCGACTGATCACTTCCGCCGCGTTCTTTCCCTGCGCATCGCCCTTAGCCGCTTCCAAGCGGAGCATCTCTTCGTGCTGGGCACGCTTCAGATCAACCAGCTTGCGATTTTTGATCGCCCAGTTAGCTCCCTGCGCACGCTTATACCCATTTTGCGAAGAAGCATACTTAGCGGCGTACTTAATGTTGGTAGCTTCGTCGCGAAGCATCTCACCCAGCATCACTTCCTGACGGATGCCGCGCATCTCGATACGGATATTATTATCGATTTCACCCCATTCGGTCACTTCGTCCGGCGTATAGTACTGGTACGTGGTACCGGGGTATCCCATAATAAAGACGAATCCTTCCGGCGCAACGCCCTGAGCGGTTACCTGCACCCAACGCTTCGGTTTGTAGGGAACATTCGTTTTGCTGTAGGGAACCGGATTACCCTCCCGATCCGCATAGATGCGGAAAATGGAGAAATCGCCCGTATGGCGCGGCCACATCCAGTTATCCGTATCGGCACCGAACTTACCTATGGAGCTGGGCGGAGCGGCTACCAAACGCACATCGCGGAATACCTTTTTGGTGAACATGTAGTACTTATTGCCGCCGTAGAACGCCTTGATTTCGTATTTGTAACCGGGGCGGGCAGCCGCTTTCTTGCCTACAATTTCCGGAGCCAGCCTATCGGTCAAGTAGCCGGCCGATAGAAACTCCATACCGGTTATAGGCTTCCGTTTGGCGAGTAGCTTATTCACTTCTGAGGTAACATCGCGGATTTCATCCACAATTTCCACTTCCAAACCGGGATTGGGCAGTTCCTCTGCCATAGTGCGACTCATAAATCCTTTTTCAAGCCAGTTAGCTCCTACCGAGCTGTGCGCCTGTATTTGGTCGTATCCACAGTGGTGGTTGGTGAGCAAAAGGCCTTGATCCGATACCAGTACTCCTGAGCAACCGCCATCGAAGAGTACCACCGCATCTTTCAGCGAGCTGCCGTTTGGATTATATATATCTGCTGTTTCGAGGGCTAACCCCATCTGCTTCATTGTTGCTTCCTGAGAAGAAAGCATCCAAAGCGGCCACATACCGCCGTCCGCCCAAGCTGATCCCGCTAAAACAAGGCTCAGCAGGGGAATTAAAAGAAGTCGCTTTATCATACTGTATTATATTATTTCGTTATGGTTATTGATTGCTTCCGTGCTTGTAACAAGCGAAACGGCACAAAGGTTCACTTTCCTTCGTGCCGAATTGTTTTATTCGCTAATTTGGGGCATACCTTCCGTTGCCAGAACCGCATTATAGAAGGCGCGGCAGCCTGTAACCTCGCGTCCGATCCATTCGGGCAGAGGTGGCTCGGTTCGCGCATCGTCCAATTCGATTTCAGCCAGCACTAAGCCATCTAATGTGCCGTGGAAGCGATCCACTTCCCAGCAGTACGCGCCGGCGGGGATTACAAATCGCTCTTTTTGTATACACGCATTGCCGCATTGTGCCAACATTTGGCGTGCATCCTCTATCGGTATGGCGTATTCCCACTCGTGGCGGCTCACACCCGATGCGTCCGTTGCATCCTTAATAGTGAGAAACGCCTCCGCGTCCCGCAAGCGGATGCGCACCGCCAGCCCTTCGTTCGCCACGAGGTAGCCTTGTTCTATTTGGTGCACGCGTACCGCTTCGCGCTCGTAAGCATCGCTCTTTACCAGATACTTACGTTCGATTTCCAATGCCATTTAGTGAATAATGACCAAAGTGGCGCCAAATCCGTATTCCTTGAAGGATGCATCCTGAGCGGAAGCCTTAGGATACTTTTGCTTCAATTCGTCCAAAACCGCCTTACGTAGCACTCCTTCGCCCTTTCCGTGCACAAATACCACGCGGCTGCCGGGCTGATTTTTGATGCTTTCCATTACACGACGGAACTCGGCGAGCTGTACTTCCATAATCTCGCTATTGCTCATGCCGCTTGTGGTGGTGAGTAGCGATGAGGCGTGCAGATCTACCTCTACGGGCGGCTCACCGATCCGTTTGCGCCGTTGCGACGGTTGTTTGCTGCGTCTGCGCTGCATCGCTTTTGCTTCCGCATCCGCCTGCTCCTTTTCCGCTATATGCACTTCTGCCGGCGTTGTGGCTGATTCGCTCTTCGCTTTGGGTACATCTTCCTCAATTACGGGGTAGATAATGGCGTCATCATCGAAAAAGTCGTTTTCGCGGAAGGCGTGCCGTTTGAGGAAGCGCATCCCGTCCACGCGAACCACAAAGGCACAAGGCGCCTTGGGCTCGTATGCCTTTTCTTCCTTATAAGGCAGAAGCGACAGCATCAGATGCTCCCTTTCCGGTATATCCTCTAATGCGATTTCCTCTACGAAGATACGTGTGTCGCGCTCGATAGTACCGGACGAAATCAGCTTATAGGCTCCGTTCGCCAAACGATGTGCCAGCGTGTAGTAGAGCATATAGTTGCAGTCGTTGATCAGATACATTTCGATGGGTGTGCGTGCCACAGCGCTTTCGTCCACCGGTAGGAACGCCAAATAGACCGATAGCTTATCGGCGCCCTCGCGTTCGGGTAATAAGAGGTGCGGTTCCGGCTCCGTTTCCGGCTCGGGAGGCGTCACTTCCGGCGCACTTGCCGAGGGTTTTGCGCTCAGGGGTGGCTTGTAGAAAGGCGCATTCTCCAAGGTATCGTCCACGGGGATGCATTCGTGTACCGGAGTAGGTAGCTCAAAGCCGTCCTCTCCCTCTACCCAAGCCACTTTACCGACTATCTTTTTCACTACGCCGCCTCCCGAGGCATTCAGGAAACGTATATGGTCACCAACTTTTAATGCTTTCATTTTTTCCGTTCTTTTTGCTACGCGAAGTTAGCTAATTCCGAGCAGAATCCCTTTTTCTACGATACATTTTGTCCTCTGCCCCCGTTCCGACGGAGCGGCGCTTGCCTAAGTTACCCGGATGTAGTCTAAGGCTATCGGTGGATATCATCGTTTATCGGAACGTATCAGAAGGGATCCGAGCCAACCGCTCGTCCTATATCCACAACCGCTTGTACGTACCTGCACGGTTGGTTGTACGTACATCGTCAAGCAGATGTATATACCTTTTCTATAAATTGTTTAAAGGATTTATATAACCTGTTTAAATGATTTATACGCGTACTTTAAAGGATTTGTATAAATCGTTTTAATGATTTGTCGAACAGGTACGTATAAACGGTTGAGCATGTACGTATAACCGGCTGAAGACGCCGGGTCATCGCGATGCTCTGATTCGCTCCAATAAATCCCGATAGTACGCACAAGCAGGCGCGCAAGTAGGTACAGGTAGCTCCGGATGTATGGTGAAAAGTGGAAAAAAGAAGGCCGGGTAGTTTACTACTCGGCCTTTGAGCAGGGGCGTTCCTCCTCATTGGAGGAGGATTAAACGACCCCCCGCACTGCAAAGGTAATCATTTTTTTGAAACTTGCAACAGGACACTACACAAAACAGCTCATCTTTCGTTCGGAATGCTCCGGAGGCGGCTTACAAAGGGGTCTCTTCGGGTTTTGTAACGAAAAGGCAACAAAAGGTGCCGCGTATCGTAACAAAAAGGATTCATCCTTGTAACACTATAGTGAGACCTTTGCTGCCGGAATTAGTATGTGACCCAGAAAAGAAGAATAATTGATGAACCGACACATCTCCGGGCTCCTACGCGGCGCCCTCGTTTTACTACTTAATTTAATCGGTTTCGGCTCCCTTGCGGCGCATCAGTTGCCGCTTAAAGGCACGATTGTGGATGCTACCGACGGCTCCACACTGATTGGCGCTTCGATCTATATAGCTTCCATTGATCAGGGCACCGTTACGGACGTCTACGGAAACTTCAGTTTCAGCTTAGAAGTGGGAACCTATCAGGCGGAAGTGCGCTACGTGGGGTACAAAACGCTCCAATTGCAAATCAATCCGGCGGACTTTAACGGCAATCTGACCGTGAAACTGCACAGCGAAACGGAAGTTTTGGACGATGTAACGGTGGTTTCCACCGTGCGCAAGAACAGCGATTTGGCACTTATCCGCCAACTACGCGCCAATACGATGGTTACGAGCGGTATTTCCGCGCAACAGATTAAACGCTCGGTGGATAATAATGCCTCCGAAGTAATCAAGCGAATCCCCGGTATCACGCTGATGGACAGCAAGTACGTAATGGTGCGCGGGCTGTCGCAACGCTACAATAATGTATGGATGAACGGAGCCTCCGTGCCGGGGAGCGAGCCGGATAGCCGCGCTTTTTCCTTCGATTTGATTCCTTCCGGCCAGATTGATAACCTGATGATCGTAAAAAGCCCCGCACCCGAGTATCCGGCGGACTTCTCGGGCGGGTTCATCCATATCGCCACAAAGGATATTCCCGAGCAAAACGATTTTAGTATCTCGTTGGGCGGTACCCTGAACGATCAAACGCACTTCCGTCCGTTCACCTATTACAAAGGGGGAAATACCGATTTTCTCGGCTTTGACGGCGGATTTCGCGCCCTGAGAGGTAACTTTCCCGCTATTGTGGATGACAACGATCCCGCACTGATTACGCGGCTCACGCAGGGCGGATTCAACAACCGCTGGGCTTTATCGCAGCAAAAGCCGTTTGCCGACGTTAAACTGCTCACTTCCGTAAATCATACGTTTCGCTTCGGCAACGGCGAAAAGTTAGGGCTCATCGGCGCGCTCAACTACGAGCATAAGTATCAGCGTGTAGTGGATATGATCAACAACCGCTACGGATTGCGCAATTGGATTGCCGACGAACCATCGTTCGATAATGAGTATAAGGACGATCAATACGGCATTACGAGCATTTTGGGCGGTTTGTGCAATATTGCCTTTACACCAAACACCACCTCCAACTACGCGCTCAAAAATACGGTTAACGTTATCGGGCTAAACCGCTATACCTTTCGCGACGGATACCAGAATTTGAGCCAAAAATACCTCCAACAGCAGCAGGAATACCTCTACAACAGCCGGCTCACCTATTCGGGGCAGCTCAACGGCTCGTGGACACTTTCCGAGCCGTCGCAGCTGAAAGCGTGCATCGGATACTCCTTTGCCAATAACGATCGTCCGGACCGGAGGCGCATCAATCGTGAGCAGAACGACAACGAGATAGATCCTCATTACGGTCAGTTCCGCATTGATCAAAACGAAATTAGCCGCGATTTTAGCTACCTCGGGGAACATATCTTTTCCGCCAAGGCAGATTATCAGTATAAGTTTACGCTTGGCTCTACGGAAAACAGCCTCAAAGTGGGGCTTTACGGGGAACATCGCCGTCGTAGCTATACAAACCGCATCTTTTACTACCGGTGGAATAACGACAATGTACCGGCCGATTTTGAGTACAGAGATCCTGTGGAGAGCGTATTGTTAGATGCCAATTACGATGCCGAAAAGCTCTATATCCACGAGGAAGTAGACCAACGCAACAGCTACAAGGGACGAAGCTGGCAGACAGCCGCTTACGCCGGCTACAATATTGCCGTGGGCGCGTTTAACGCCTATGCCGGCGTGCGCTACGAATTTAACCGTATGCAGCTCATTAGTAATGCCTATTTGCGCGAAGAGGGTACCGAAACCATTAATCATGACGATGGCGGCCTCTATCCGAGCGTAAACCTGAGCTACGATGTAGCCAAAGATCACAAAATACGGCTCTCCTACGGAATGACCGTAAATCGCCCCGAGTTCCGCGAACTATCCCACTCCATCTACTACGACTTTGATCTTTTCAGCAATGTGGGCGGTAATCCCGATCTGAAACCGGCTAAAATCCACAACATCGATCTGCGCTATGAGTGGTATCCGTCGCAAACGGAGCTGGTTTCGCTCGCTTTTTTCTACAAGCACTTCCGTAACCCCATCGAGTGGAGCTACTTCGTTACGGGCGGCAGTTACCTCTATTATTTCCGAAATGCTCTTAAGGCGGATAACTTAGGTATAGAGCTGGAGGTCAATAAGGAACTCGATTTTATCGGTTTGAAGGGACTTTCGCTCCGATTCAATGCCGCCTACATCCACAGCAAAGTGGCCTTTCCCGAAGGAAGTCAGGAGGACGACCGCCCCATGCAGGGACAATCGCCGTTTATCGTCAATGCGATGCTCTTTTATCGTAACGAGCCTACGGGGCTTTCCGCAGCACTTCAGTACAATATCATTGGTAAGCGCATCGTAGGAGTAGGCCGAAGCGACCAATCGCAAACGGGGCTGATCAACAACGCCATCCCCGATAGCTACGAAATGCCCCGTCACAGCCTCGATTTGGCCTTGGGCTGGGAGTTCGCAAAAAACTGGAATCTGAAACTAAATATCAAGAATTTGCTCAACAGCAAGCTTCGGTACGTGCAATTCCCCAAGGGTATTTTGCCCGACGGAACGCGCAAAAGTGCCGAAGAGGTTACAAAAGAATATAAGCTGGGGCGCTCCTTTGGGATCACTTTAGGATACAGCTTCCGCTAATTATCGATACAAAACAGAAAAAGAAACAGAATAACCACTTTAAACAGAAAAAGGAATTGTTATGAAGAAATTGGTTTTTGCGCTTGGCGCAATTGTACTTATGGGATTGAGCTTCGCTTCTTGCGACAATAAACCGGATCCCGAACCCATACCCCAACCGGAAGAAAAAGGCAATTTGATTGAACTTTTTGCGAACGGAAAGCAACTTGGTGACGGAAAACAGGAATATACCGTCAAAAAGGGCGATTGGCTCCTCAAAAAGGGTACCTATTTGCTCAAGGGCTTCTTCTATATTAGCGAAGGAACCACCCTTACCATCGAACCGGGAACCGTAATTAAAGGCGATAAGGATACCAAGGCTTCCATTATCGTGCAGCGCGGCGGTAAGCTGATTGCTAAGGGTACCGCAACGCAACCGATCGTATTTACCAGCGCACAACCTGCCGGTAGCCGTCGGCCCGGTGACTGGGGTGGTATCATTCTTTGCGGAAAAGCGATCAATAATCAGGGCGAAGCGAGCATCGAAGGCGGTGTGAACGCTAAGCACGGTGGTAACGATAATGCCGATAACAGCGGTATTCTCAGCTACGTACGTATTGAATTTGCCGGCTATCCCTATCAACCTGATAACGAAATTAACGGACTTACGCTCGGTAGTGTAGGAAGCGGTACGCAAATCGACCACGTTCAGGTATCCTACAGTAACGACGATTCCTTCGAATGGTTCGGCGGAACGGTCAATTGTAACCACCTGATTGCCTACATGGGTTGGGACGACGATTTCGATACCGACTTCGGTTTCAGCGGTAACGTTCAGTTCTGTTTGGGCGTGCGTAACCCCCGCATCGCCGATACATCCTGGTCTAATGGATTTGAAAGCGATAACGACGGTAAAGGGTCTACGAAAACGCCGTGGACTGCCGCAAAGTTCTCCAACGTAACTTCCATCGGCCCGATGGCTTCCGCAGCTGATTTTGCCAATAAGGCAGATTACATCAACGGTGGAGGTATGGATCCTAAGAATGGTGCCAAGCTGGGTACCTTCCTTTCCGGCGCACAAATTCGCCGCAATTCGCACCTAAACATCTGCAACTCAGTATTCATCGGCTGGCC
Source organism: uncultured Bacteroidales bacterium (assembly GCA_902489445.1). GTDB lineage: Bacteria > Bacteroidota > Bacteroidia > Bacteroidales > Porphyromonadaceae > Porphyromonas. The sequence goes on along the minus strand of CABTZX010000027.1, from coordinate 5,095 downwards.
CGTTGGACTGATTATCGAAAACGATAAGGGTAGCACCACGCAAAAGTGGGCTCTGGACGGTGCGATGAACTTTAAGAACAACGTATTTGCAGGGAACGGAATTATCGGAACCGACGTAAATAAGAAAACCGAGCCGGTATGGAGCGACAACAGCGATAACAAGGAAGGACGGGACAAAAAGCGTACTCCCTTCAGCGAAGAATACTTCAAAAACCCCGCCAATGGCAACCAAATGTTCCAAACTATTGCGGAACTCGGGCTTACCAACTGCAACGCTTTGGACAAAAACTTCGATCCGCGCCCCGCTGCCGGTAGTAAGTTGCTCGGTGGAGCTAACTTTGGCAATATGGGAACCCTCAAACCTGTCCCCTACATTGGTGCCTTTGCTCAGGGTGATAACTGGATGGACGGATGGACTAACTTCGATCCGCAGCATACCCAATACTAATCGCTTACTTAGTACCTTCTGATCGGAATACAAACCTACATAATGAGACCTCCAAAAAGGTATAGATGTTTCAAATGAAAGGTATAGATGTTTCGATCAAAACGTATAGATGTATCATTTGAAATGTATAGATGTATTCCAAAGCACCATTAAACGCGCTTGAATAGATAGCTAAATGCGCTTCGCACTGCTGCCGATAACCCGGTGGCGGTGCGAATGCGTTTATCCTTTTCCCTTTCCTTTATTGCAAATAACGCTCTGCTTCATTTCGGTGGCTCGGCGCATTGCTCCGGGGCGCATATCAATAGCAACAAAACGAACGAATCCGGTGGATCGGGAGCACGGAATGCACTGGTTCAAAACTAATTGCTACCTTTGCATCGATTTGATTGAAACAACAAAATAAAGTATCACCTATTAGGAACAAATTAAAAAAGAGTTTGATGAACAAACCGGAACATCTTACGCCCAACCAGGACTTTGACTGGGAAGCGTATGAACAGGGCACCACTGCCCTTCATGAGGATCGCCAAGCCGACTTGGAAAAGTACGAGGCTACTCTTGCAAACGTAAAAGAAAAGGAAGTAGTAAAAGGCCGCATCGTGGATATTGTGCCGCGCCCGCCAAAAGCTGCTCGTGAGTTTATTGTCAGCATCGGCAGCAAATCAACCGGTAGCGTGGCCGCTTCCGAATTTAAGTATAACCCGGATTTCAAGATCGGGGACGAAGTAGAGGTTTATGTAGATAACCTCGAAGATAGAGACGGGCATTTGGTGCTCTCACACCGTTTGGCTCGTGCCGAACGTGCTTGGGAACGCATTTCGGAAGCTGCAGAAAAGGACGAAATTATTATCGGATACATCAAATCACGTACCAAGGGCGGTATGGTGGTGGATATCTTTGGCGTGGACGCATTCCTGCCCGGATCACAAATTGACGTACGCCCCATCCGCGATTACGATGCGTTGCTCGATAAAACGATGGAATTCAAAATCGTTAAGCTTAGCGCTGAGCAGCACAATGTGGTTGTATCCCACAAGGTTCTTATTGAAGCCGAACTCGAACAGCAGAAAAAGGATATCATTGGTAAGCTTGAAAAGGGCCAAGTGCTCGAAGGTGTGGTTAAAAACATCATGCCCTTTGGCGTATTTGTGGACCTCGGCGGCGTAGATGGTTTAATCCATATCACCGACCTTTCCTGGAGCCGAATCAATTCGCCCGAGGAAGTGGTTTCACTGGACGAAAAGATCAACGTGGTTATCCTTGATTTTGACGAAGATAAAACACGTATCTCTCTCGGTTTGAAGCAGCTAACGCCCAATCCGTGGGATTCCTTGGACAAAAACCTTAAACCCGGCGATATCGTTAAGGGTAAGGTTGAAATGGTTACTGACTACGGTGCATTCGTTGAAATAGCCCCCGGCATTGAAGGGTTGATTCATGTTTCCGAAATGTCGTGGACGCAGCACCTGCGTAGTGCATTCGACTTCATCAAAAACGGTGAAGAAGTGGAAGCCGTTATCCTGTCCATTGAGCCGGAAGAACGCAAGATGAGCTTAGGCCTGAAACAGCTTAAGCCCGATCCATGGCTCAATATTGAGGAAAAGTTCCCCGTAGGAAGCCGCCACATGGCACGCGTCCGCAACTTTACGCACTTCGGCGTATTTGTAGAACTGGAAGAAGGCGTGGATGGGCTTATCCATCTGAGCGACCTTACTTGGACCAAGCGCATCAAGCATCCGAGCGAATTTACCGAAATCGATGCCGAACTGGAAGTAGTGGTATTGGAAATCGATAAGGAAAACCGCCGTTTGAGCTTGGGACACAAGCAAACAGAAGAAAATCCCTGGGATGTGTTTGAAACAGTCTTCACTGAAGGAAGCGTGCACGAAGGTATGGTAGAAAGCTTTACCGATAAGGGTGCCATCATTTCGCTCCCCTACGGAGTGGAAGGATTTACCACCCAAAAGCACCTCACCAAGGAGGATGGCTCCAAACTACAGGTAGACGAAAAAGCGCCCTTCAAGGTAATTGAGTTCAACAAGGAAAACCACCGCATCTTTGTATCGCACCTTCGTGTGTACGAGGAAGCTAAGCGTGACGAAGAACGCAAGCAGAACGAAGCTAAAGCGCAGGACGAAGCAAAGCTCCAGCAGCAAGTAGCTTCGCAAAAAGTGGAAAAGGCTACCTTGGGCGACCTATCCGAATTGGCTGAACTGAAGGATAAGCTGGACGAACAATAGTATTAGACTCTCGGCGGTTGTTTACCGCCAATAGGCCAATCTATTACACGATTATGGCACTCACCCCTTGCATTTGCCTATGCAGCAGGTCGGTGAGTGCCTTTATTTATAGATGAGGGCAACATCCGACAGATTTACAAGAAAAAAATGATTACTACGGAAAAGAAACAGGAGAACCTCCACAACACCCGTGTTGTCATTGTCGGTGGGGGCATTACAGGGCTTTCTTTAGCCGCTGTACTGGCGGAGCGGGAGATTCCTTTTGTTCTTCTTGAGAAGAAAAAGCGGTTGGGCGGGCAGATCCACACTATCTGCGACAAGGGATACACCTATGAATTGGGGCCCAATACAGGATCTATCTCTACACCGGAAGTTATAGAGCTATTCAACTTTGTAGCTCCGGAGGCTGTGCTCGAAGTAGCTTCCAACGATGCAAAACGACGTTTGATCTGGAAAGGTCGCTCTTTTCATGCGCTTCCTTCCGGCTTATGGAGCGGTATTACCACTCCTCTCTTCACTTTCTCCGACAAATTGCGTCTACTGGGAGAACCCTTCCGCAAGAGAGGCACCGACCCGTTGGAATCGGTTGGCGCTTTGGCCGAAAGACGGATGGGCAAGAGCTTCGTCGATTATGCGGTAGATCCCTTTATTGGAGGCATTTATGCAGGCAATCCCTATAGGATCGTTACCCAATATGCACTCCCCAAGCTCTATCGCTTAGAGCAGGATTACGGCAGCTTCATAGGCGGAGCCCTACGCAAGGCGCTGAACCGTCAGGCAAAAGACCCCCGCGTAACCAAAGAGGTATTCTCCGCTGAAGGAGGGCTTTCGCGCCTAATTGAAGCGTTAGAAAGCAAATTAAAAACGAAAGGATCAATCATAACCGGAGCGGAGATTGTACACTCGGACTACGCGCCCTCTACCGGTTGGAGCGTAACCTATACCGACAAGCACGAGGAAAAGCACACCGTTGCCGCAGACTACTATATAACCACCGTGCGCAGTGACCAACTGCACAACGTGTTGCCTAACGAAATTGCCCCCCTCTTGGCGCCTATTGAGCAGCTTCGCTATGCTCCTATAACGGAAGTAATTATCGGCTTTGACCATCTGCCCGAAATGAGAACAAAAGCATTTGGTGGCTTAGTTCCCTCCTGCGAAAACGGTTCCATACTGGGTATTCTCTTCACGGCCGAAATGTTTCGCAACCGTGTGCCTTATGAAGATAGTCTTCTCTTCAATATATTTATGGGCGGTGATGAGAAATCCCTAAATCCTGATGAATACAGCGATGAGGAGCTTCTGTGCATTGCCGAAAAGGAATTGAGACGCATGCTCTCCATTCCGGCTAATCGGAACGCCTCCCTACAACATATTGCAAGGTACCGCAAAGCCATTCCGCAGTATGATGAGACCTCACCGGCGCGCTTAGAGCGTATTCGCGAGATAGAGCAGGCTTATCCGGGGCTCGTGCTCGCGGGGGGTATAAGGGATGGCATCGGCTTAGCGGCTCGCATCGCACAAGGTGTATCCATTGGAAAAGAGATTGCTGCACACATCAAATAAGCATATTCCAACGCAAAAAGAGCCACGCCGTAGGATATGTAGATCATTTCCAATGACAGTTGGACCGGGTACGAACCGATGAGCCGCTTCGTATAGAGCTTCTAACAACAAACGCTCGCTCGTATGCCGCTCTCAGAGCTGCGTGCGGGCGAGTGACTTTTTAGACGTAAACGCAAGAGCAACCACTGCTGGCCTTCGCTCCGTTTGCTACGGCTATTTGAGGTCTGCGGATCCGTGCCGCAATACCTATATACCTTTCGACTGAAACCTATATACCTATCATCCGAAACCTATATACCTTTCGCATGATACCTATATACCTTTTGCGTAACACCTATATATCCATCGACGGAACCCTATATCCCTCTCGCGGAACACCTATATACCTAATGAACATATGCTACGCCCCCCCTCACAAAAAGCTGAGAGACCTGTATGCCGTGTTGTCGTGTGGTTTAGTGGATCGGGAACAGCTTGAGCCCCAGCGATAAAAAGATAGAAGGCTGATTCCAATAAAGGATTCAGCCCCTGCGGGCGGGGAATAGCGGCATTACCCGGGTAATCTCCTGAACCCTTTCGGGTCTTTTGCAAAGTTAGTGATTTTTCCGTAGAATGACACCCATCGATATAGTTCTCTTAGTAATTATAGCGTTCCCGTAGTACCGGAGCCGTGATAACTACCGGCGACCCCAAGCTTGTCCTAATCCAATTCAAAACCATTCGCCCCAATCCGAATCAATCGGAATCAATCGGAATCAATCGGAGCCAATCGGATTAGTTCCGATAAACTCTGATAAGTTCGGATATATTCCTATTGCCTACGATACACTATAATACA
>CABTZX010000026.1 GCA_902489445.1 uncultured Bacteroidales bacterium | reverse complement strand
TTTCTGGAAAAACTCTATAGACTTTTCTCGGATACCCTATAGACTTTTCCCGGATACCCTATAGACTTTTCCCGGACATCTCCATAGAACCGCTCGAACAGCATGGGAGCAACGATTCGATTGTATAGGAGCAACGCTCCGTTCCCAACGTGCAACTGCTCCGCGTCCTTGGTAGAAAAGGGTGCGCAAGTGCAGAGGTGTGAGGCGGCTCGTGCGTGGGTTAGTGGACGAAAGTGCGCTGATGTAGGTGCGAAGTGCAGAGGAGTGAGGGGGTGAGTGCGCTGATGTGGGTGCGCAAGTGCAGAGGAGTGAGGGAGTAAGTGCGCTGAAGCTTGGGTGAAGGTAAGTTCTAGCGGAAGGAAAGGAGCGAGTGGGTTAGGCGCGTGGAGGTAGGAGTTTCAAGCGACAGCTCTTAGGGTATCGGCTATTGGTACGCAGTCCGACGCGCTTACCAAAGCCAAGCGGTACGCCTCCATAGGTAAATACCACCGTTCCACGCCGATTGCTTTCGCTCATTAAGGCTTCACCAGAAAGATAGCGCAGGGCTTGGTCAATAGTCAGCTCTACTGTTTCGAAGGCATCGCAGCAAAACGGCAGCGACCAAGGTAGCATGGCGTGTTCCACCCACTCACTTCCCTTTTGCTCCGCAAGCGGTATGCCGGCAAAGAGCGGAACGATGCGGTTCGCAGTAAGGCACATACAGGCTTCCGCCGCCGGTTCGGACAAAAGAAAGCATTCATTTTGTTCGGTTCGATGAATCGTTCCTTGGCGAAAACGATCGCCAACGATCCAGTCAATGCAAGGTTTGCTCGGTTTGCTACCGAAGTTCTTTATTCGTATAGGACGAATCGGTTCGTTTGTCGCCGCTTCGTTCTTGCGAATAAACGAAAGAAATAGCCCTTCGCCCTTAATCCGATGCGGAAAAAGGTGGAAGGAAGCGGACGATGTGGCATACCAGTTCCACGCCTTGGGAATGTTAAGAGAAAGCGGTTGGCAACCTTTGTTGAGGAGATAGGCAAGTTGTTCCTCGTTTTCGGCGCGATTGAACGTGCAGGTGGCATAGATGAGTAGGCCGCCGGGGCTCAGAAGACGGAAAGCGGCGTCCAAGATTTGCCGTTGGCGCGCCACGCAGTTGTCTACCGTGGCAGGCGACCAATCCGTTCGCGCGGCAACGCTTTTGCGGAACATTCCCTCGCCCGAGCAGGGAGCATCGACCAAAATAAGCTCGAACTGCATTCCGGTATCGGCGAGCCGCTCCGGCATCACGGAAGTAACAATCGTTTCGGGATAGCCCCATTTGGCGATATTCTCCGCCAAAACGGCGGCGCGCTTGCGGATCGGCTCGTTGGCAACGAGGAGCGAACCCTCGGGTAGTAGCGCGCTTAGTAGCGTTGCCTTGCCTCCGGGCGCAGCGCAGAGATCCAAAGCGCGAATAGGTTCGGTGGAGAGGTAGGGCTTAATCACAGAAAGTGCTTGCGAAGCGGCATCTTGCACATAATAGGCAGCAGCGTGCCAGAGGGGGTCCCAAGCGAAAAAGGGACGTTCGGTGAGGAAGTATCCGTCAGGGCACCAGGGTATTTGCGTCTCTATTGGGAGATGATCCGCCGTAAAGCCGTATTTAAGCCGCTTAGGCGAGTTAAGGCGTATGGCACAGCTCGGCTCAGTTTCGTCAAGACAACGAAGTAGCGCGTCGGCTTCATCGGGGAAATCTTGGGTAATACGATGCACGAAAGCCTCATCCAGAGGCGGCATCTCGGAATTAGAGGCGTCTGTTGTCACTTACCCAGAATAAATACAGTGGGAACTTCGGGCAGGGTTGCCCTGTGTTTACGCCAATCCTCGATGGAATAGGAGCGTACGAAGCCGCCTTCGCCGGTTAGGTTGCTCGCCACGGTAAGCAAAAACGCTTTGGCGCAATGCGTGAGAATGGTTTCAAAAAGCTTTTGCGTTCGGTAGGGCGTTTCGATGAATAATTGCGCTTCTCCGGTACGAGCGATGCGCTCGCCGAGACGCTTTAGTTCGCTCCGAAGCTCGTCGTCACGCCGAGGCAGATAGCCTTTGAAGGCAAATTGCTGTCCGTTTTGCCCGGAAGCCATTAGGGCGAGCAGTAAAGATGAGGGACCGATGAGGGGAATGACCTCTATTCCAAGGCGATGCGCCTTTCGTACCACCTCGGCGCCGGGGTCAGCAACACCTGGACAGCCTGCTTCGGACAAAACGCCGGCAGAAGCGCCTTGGGCAACCGCCTTTAGTCCGCTTTCGATTTCAGACGGATCGCATCGCTTGCCGATTTCGATAAAACGGATGGGAGCTATATCCTTTTCGGGACAAAGAATGCGGATAAAGCGGCGCGCGGTACGCGTCTTTTCCACAAAGAAAAGGGTTAAGCCCGCCAGCAACTCTGCATTGAGTGAGGGAAGCACACCACAAGGCTCGCTTTCCGCAATGGGAACGGGGAAGAGAAAGAGTTTACCGCTCTGTGCCATTTGTAGGAAGCTTTCGTCTTACCGCGGTTTGCCCACGATGGTAGTCTTTTTGATGATTACGTCCTTTAGCGGACGATTGGAGGGACCGGTCTTGACGCGTTCGATCTTTTCTATCGTTTTGTATCCGTCCACAACCTCACCAAATACGGTATATTCCCCATCCAAGTGGGGCGTTCCGCCCAGCATCTTGTAAGTTTCACGCTGCTCCGGGGTTAGTTTGCGGTGATAGGTTTGCTCAAAAGCATCCAAATCCAAATCCGTGAAATAGGTGCCGGTAACCACGTAGAACTGTGTTTTGGACGAGCCTTTCGTAGGATTTACTTCATCGCCTAAGCGAGCCGCCGCCAAAGCTCCGCGTTTATGATAAAAACGAGTGGGATTCGCTTCGATTGGTATTAGTCCCGCTACGGTATCGCGCCCTACATCGGTCGCTTTGGTTGCGCCTTTTGTGAGCAAATTACCCCCTTGTACCATAAAGCGTTCTATCACGCGATGGAAAATGGTGCCTTCGTAGGCGTGACTCTTCACCAAGGAAAGGAAGTTATCGCGGTGCAGCGGCGTTCCTTCGTATAGAGCAACGGTGAAATTGCCCATATTGGTTTCCACTTTTACGTATGCGGATACCGGTTCCGTAACTTGTGCCTTAAGCCGGCATATCGTTAGGGAGCACAAAATGAATATACATATCAGTTTTTTCATATCAACGGTGGAATGGTATCGTTGGTTGCGTTCATTGTGGCGATAAATGCCTTGGGATCCTGAGCCAGAACCTTCTTTTTGAGCCGTGGAACCTCCTTGCGTTCGGCAATCATAAAGATAATATCGCGCTCCTGACCCATATACATACCGCGTCCGTGCAGATAAGTGGCTCTGAGACGCAGTTCTTCTACAATAAGGTTACGTAACGCTTCGGGATTATCGCTAACGATAAAGATGGCTTTATTGGGGTTTTCCGGGCTGAGCAAATCGAGCACTTTGCCATAAACGAATATAGTTATCAGCGAATAGAGCGGTACTTTGATGTCCTTAAACACCAGCAATCCAAAGAGAACAACCAGTGAATCGACCAATATGATATAGTTACTCGTCTTTGTATTGGTACCTTTGGAAAGCACGCGCGCCAGTACATCCGTTCCGGCACTAGTACTACCCACCTTAAAGGTTAGGAAAACGCCCAATCCGAGCGTAGCACCGCCATAAACGGCAGAGAGGAGCGAATCGCCCGTTACAATGGGTTGCCCCTTGGAAATGTACTTAGTGATGAAGTCGGTCATCACGGCTATCAACACAAAAGTAGCTACCGTTTTGGCGCCCGAGCGTAGACCCAATGATCGGGAAGCAAGCAGGAAAAGCGGTATATTGAAGCAGAGGGAAACGGCTCCTATGGGTAGCCCCATGGGGAAAGCGGAGAAAACGCCCTGTGTAAGACGGTTTATGGCAATGCTGATGCCATATATTCCCCCCGGAACGATGCCTGCCGGAGCGTTGAATATACCGTAGGCAGTAGCCTGAAACAGAGCGCCCAGAACAAGGAGCAATGCATCGGAAGCTATGTGCCCGGCACGTAGCGATCCCTTATCGCTAAAGGGATTTCGCCGTCGGGGTGCCCGATCGTTGCGAAAGGTTGTTTTTTCTTTATTATTCAATGTGTTAGGCTATTCGAAAGGTTGTATTGCCGGTAGCTTTTCGCTCTTGGGAAAAGCCGAATGAAGTATTTGTTCCGTCAAAGAGGCATCCACTAATTCCGCCTCGCCATAGTGCACATCGCGCTCTTTAAAGCGGCGTACAATCTCGTTTATGGTGTTTTCCTGTATTCCTTTTTCTTCCAAGCGCGTTTCGAGCCCCAAGGAGCGGAAAAAGGCTTCTGTTTTATCAATTGCCGCTTCGATGCGTTCCTCCTCGCTTCCCTCTGCAATGTGCCATATCCGTTCGGCATATTGGAGCAATTTGTCGCGTTTGCCGCACTCTTTGGTAACCCGCAGTAGCGCAGGGAATATAATTGCCAACGAATGGCCGTGCGTAATTCCGGTCAGAGCGGTTAGTTCGTGTCCGATCATATGAGTAGCCCAATCTTCCACAACGCCCCACGCGATAAAGCGGTTCAACGCCATCGTTGCCGTAATACAGAAGTCGCAACGCAGGTCGTAGTCCGGTTCTTCCCACACAATCTTGGGTGCAATTTCGAGCAACGTGAGCAGCAATCCCTCTGCCCACCGATCCATTACGCGGCTCTGACCGGGGAAAGTCATGTATTGTTCCAATACGTGTGCAAAGCTATCCGCTATGCCGCAAGCCAGCTGATACTTAGGCAGCGAATAGGTTGACTCCGGATCAATAACGGAGAAAGTGGGGAACTGCCCGTGGAATGCGAACTTTTCGTTGGTTTCACGCCGAGAGATCACGCTGCCGCAGTTCATTTCGCTACCGGTAGCCGGTATAGTGAGCACCGTACCGAATGGAACAAACGGACCACGCGCCACGCCACTCGTTACAATGCTCCAAGGCTCTTTGTCGGAACGCAGCGAGGCGGTGATGAGCTTAGCCGCATCTATTACGGAACCACCGCCAACGGCGAGTACAAAGTCACATTGCTTTTCGCGACCAAGGGCAATCGCTTCCCGACATGTTTCTACGGTCGGGTTACTTTCAATGCCCCAAAACTCAGTAATAGTGTACCCATCAAGAGCCGCTTTAACCTGATCGTACACGCCGTTACGCTTTACGCTGCCGCCTCCAAAGAGCAGCAAGACGCGGGCATTCTGCGGTATCTCCCTGCTTAACTTAGCAATGGAGCCCTTCCCGAAGATGATCTTTGTCGGGTTCTTAAAACTGAAGTTCTGCATATTGTGTTACCTACTTTTGTTCGCCTTTACGGGACAAAGTTAGGCAAATAAATAGATACCCTTTGAAAGTTCATCCCTCCCAAACGAGCATCCTATGGGAACGGCTTTTCAATAGGTATATAAGTTTCAATCAATAGGTATATAGGTTTCGAACGAAAGGTATATAAGTTTCACCTGATAGGTATATACATTTTAATCGCTATCTTTGCGGTAGAAAGGGGGTAACTCTAAAGCAGGCCAAAGGCATTACAGCATGGCTGTAGGTTTAGGGAGCCCTCTTTCTTCATGCCTCTTCCGTTAATTCCGCGCAATGAACTCTTCGTAGATATCGTCAATGATACCATCCGCCAAACCACAGGTGGGTACGGAGATGCCTTTCACCTTGAGGGCATCTGCCACAGCAAGGAAGATACGCGCCGCCGGCACAATTACATCGGCTCGGTCCCTTTTCAAATTGAAACGATCCATACGTTCCTTCATGGTGAGCGGAGCAAGTTCATCAAACAGTCCTCGTAGCTCTTCGGTAGCGATGTATCGCTCCGTTTCCGTGGAAGCGGCATTCTTGCCCAACCGCGCCAGCTTATTGATATTCCCTCCGGTGCCAATTACCGTGAAATCCTCATAGCTTGAGGCTATTTTGGACAGCGCATCCACAAACGCTTCGTATGCTTCGTTGGTCACTTTGCCCTCCAGCATGCGCACCGTTCCGATAGGGAATGAGGCGGACGACAAGGGTTGCCCTCCGCTAAAGAGGTTTAGTTCCGTACTACCGCCGCCCACATCCACAAAGAGGGCATACTTGCTTTTGGGAGTAGCTAACCGAAGCCGTATATCGCTTACTAAGCGTGCTTCCTCCTCTCCGCTGATAATTTCGATCTTAATTCCGGACAGCTTTTCAATTTCCCGGGAAACCTTTTTGCCGTTTGAGGCTTCGCGCATAGCACTGGTTGCACAAGCTCGATAGGCAGATACGTCGTAAATGGACATAATTTCCCGATACGCCTTCATAAGGCTGAGCAGATGCGTCCGTTTGGTCTTGGAAATCTTCCCATCTGTAAATACATCCTCACCCAAACGTATCGGTACGCGGATGAGCTGCACCTTCTCCAATGGCAACTCCGGCCTATTGGGGTACCCACGCTTGAGCAACAATCGGATGGCATTCGAGCCTATGTCGATGCCGGCAAAACACTTCGATTCCTTTGCTTCCATATCCTATACGATCGAATCGCCCTCTTCTTCCAAATAGTGTTTATAGAGCGCCGTTTGCGAACGGAACCACGGTTTTTCGTGCGTTGTGCGTAGCGGAACCCTGTCGTTACTATTCACGTAATGCGCTTGCGATACATCTTTCATTCCGAGCGTTACGATACGCTCCAAATCGGCTTTAATATCTTCGTCGTAAACCGGTGTGATTACCTCGATACGGCGGTCTAAGTTGCGCTCCATCCAATCCGCCGAACCGATGAAATAGAGCGGATTGCCGCCGTTTCCGAATATAAAGATGCGGGAATGCTCCAAGTAGCGGTCGATGATTCCGTGCAACGCTATGCCTTCGCTCACACCCTTTACGCCGGGAACCACGCCACAATTGCCGCGAACCAGCAGATCAATGCGGACACCGGCACGTGCCGCCGCGTACAAACGTGCGATGATTCGCTCGTCTGTAATGTGATTGATCTTCACTTTGATGTAAGCTTCTTTTCCGGTAAGTTTATTCCTGATCTCCTTATTGATTAGTGCCAAAAAGCGGCGGCGCATATCGTTTGGCGACACAATAAGCTCCCGGAAATGCGTATTGATAAAGGGACGCTCGATAAAGTCGAATACTTTTGCCACTTCGCTCACTATAGGTCGGCGATGCGTAATAAGCATATAATCCGTATATACCTTTGCCGTGCCCTCGTGCATATTACCGGTTCCCACGCAGGCAATATCGCCGTACCGCGTTTTGATGTAGACTAACTTGCTGTGGATCTTTAATTTCTCCGGCCCAAAAATTACGTGTACGCCGGCATCTACCATCTCTTTGCTCCACGAGATGTTACTTGCCTCGTCAAAGCGCGCCAGCAGCTCCACAACGGCAGTTACCTTTTTCCCGTTGGCAGCCGCAGCCATGAGCGCCTCTACCACGTTTGAGTTCTTTGCCACCCGATAAAGCGTCACTTTTATCTCTTTTACGCTGTCGCTGATGGCTGCTTCTCGGAGCAAACGTAGGAAGCGGTCGAAGCTGTGATACGGAAAGTGCAGCCCTCTGTCCTTGCGCCGAACCGAATCAATCATACTATCCGAGAAATCGATGTTGCTACCCATTAGTGGCGGCTGAGGAACAAATTTGAGATCTTTACGCCCACAATCCGGGAAGTTCATCAGATCCTTGGAGTTGTGGTACCGTCCGCCTGCCATACGCATATCGTTGTGATCCAGCTCAGCTTTCTTGAATAGCTGCCGTTTGATGCGTGCCGGCATTTCGCGGTCATAAACCATTCGCAGCATTTCGCCCTTGCGTCGGCTCTTAATTCCGCTCGAAACCTTCTCCATCATGCTGTCCTGCAAGCCGCCCTCTACATCCATTTCGGCATCTTTAGTAAACTTAAACGCGTAGGCATCGAAGCGGTTGTAGGGTAGTCCTACAAATATGTACCGAAGGTTGCAACGGATTACGTCGTCCAGAAACATCAAATAGGTTTCGCCATCCCCTTCCGAGAGCTGAATGAACCGACCAAACTTTTCTACCGGTACGCGGATCAGCGCCGTATCTTTCTTGATTTCGTCGCCATCTTCGCTCACTTCCCTAAGATCCACCGCCAAGTAGAGCGCTTCGTCCATCTGTTCCAGCGAGAACTCCATCTTACGAAGGAAAATAGGGTTCGTTGATGCGTTCAGCTTGTGCAGATAGAACGAGAGCACCTGTTGCTTCTGTTTCGGCTCCAGATCCTTTTCATTTATCACGTGGATGTGTTCCTTATGCAGCTCCGACAGGAGGTTTTCGAAGCAGGCATCAAACTCCTTGGCGTATTGATCCGCCAGTTTGTAGATTTCCTTGAGCGTTTTGCGCGCAGTTTCCTCTTTTTTGCGGTCACTGTCACGCTTTCCCTCCGTGGTTCGACGTAGCGAAGCAATGCGCACACGGAAGAACTCATCCAAGTTGTTGGAATAAATGCCGAGGAACCCGAGTCGCTCCAGCAGAGGAACATCCTCGCGTTGCGCTTCCAACAGGATGCGGTGATTGAAATACATCCAACTTACATCCCGTTCCACATAGGGAAATTGATTCTCTTTATCCTGCTTACTCATACTTTTTAGTCGTGTTTCGCCGGCCAAAGGTAGTGAAACGAATGCTGAAACCTATTAAGAAAATGTTACGAACTCCTTGCCGTCAACTCATAACGAGCGGACGGATGCCGAGCCGATCTGTACCCACGGCGCTATTTCAAGCGATAGGTGAGGTGAGGCGCTCTACCGTAGGCAACTATTTTCCCCTTTTTGTACGCTTCGGCAAGCTCCTTTTGAGCAGTTGAACGTGATACGCCCGTCGCTGCCGCATAGAGCGATATCGTGATCTCTCCGTTATTGTCGCGTGCTATCTCGGATAGTTTGCGCAGACGTTGTTCCTTAGTCAGACGGCTTTTCTCCGGTACAAATCCATCGGAAACACGTTCAACCGTTTCGATGCGATCAGAGATTTCCTTGATCAGCTCGCGTTTGGGACGGAACGTAAGCCCCTCCAGTTCCACGTTTCTGCCGTTGATTTTGTCGGGCGATGAGGTAGTAAGCGTCTTCGCCTTTGGGGAAAAGGAGCCTATTTCGCCCACTTCCACCCGATAACCGTCCGCCAGAGCCTCGGCCATGGCACGAGCAACCTGCATCAGGGCCGCCTTGATTTCAATCGCACTGAACGTACTACCCAGAGCGGCGCGCTCTGCCAATTCGTCGGCATTAAGGGTTCCGTCCACCTTAAAACGCACATAATACTTGTCCGCACCGGGGCGAATTACGCCCATCTGTTGCGGCATTTCCTTCAAACTATACTTCATCTTTCAACTCCTTTATCCTTATCGTTGAACTGCTATATCCTTATGATCGAACTATTATATCCTTATGTTTGAACTCGTATATCATTACCGATGAACTAGCACATCCTTGCCTTCCGCCACTTGTACTCTTATCGTTGAGTCCCTTTACCCTTATTGACGTGTTATCTTACCCGGAGCGCCCGGTTCTTTCATCCTTGATTCCTCACAACGACTATGGACTACCGACCTGCCCTCTGCGGTGCTTTCTCACCGCTCATTCGATACTTCTTGATCTCTTCTTCGGTACTTCTCAATCTCTTGTACGTACAAAGATAATCTTTTCATTATACATTCTCGATAAATCATTGAAATGATTTATACAAATCCTTTAAAGTACGCGTATAAATCCTTTAAACAGTTTGTACAAATCCTTATAATGATTTGTCGAACATCTACGTACATCTACCCGAGCTTCTACGAACAAATAGTCGAGCTTCTACGAACAAATAGTCGAGCTTCTACGTACAACCAATTGAATACCTACGAATAAACAACTGCCCCCCTACCTATAAGCCGTTACGGGGCATGCAAGTATTGATGAAAGAAGGGGGAAGGATTACCGCAGTTCGAAGGGGGCGGTGACTTCGTAGCGGGGGAGTATGGAGAGATAGTCTCTGCCGGAGAAGAGCTCGTCGCAGTGCAACGCGAATGCCTCGCGACACTTTTCGTGCGTATTGTTGTTGCTACTCAAGTGGCACAACCAAACGTGTTTGATGTTGTTCGGGTCCAAGGAGGCGAGGAAGACCGCTGAGTCGGTATTGCTCAGATGACCCTCCGGTCCGGTAATACGCGCCTTTAGTTCGGGCGAATAGCTACCGTATAGCAGCATTCCCGGGTCGTAATCCGCCTCCAGTATAAGATAGTTCGCCATAGCGGCATATTGTTTCATTAGAGGCGTTACATATCCGGCATCGCTAATTACCGCCAGCGAACATTGCCCAAAGCGGAGCAAATAGCCTACGTTGCTGGCACTGTCGTGCGGAATGTTAAAGGGAATTGCCGATAAACCCATGACCGAGAACGGCTGTTCGCTCTTGATAACAACGCGCTGAAAAGGAGGGATAGTGGGGCGCTTTCGGTCCATTGCGACAAACAACTCGCTTGTTCCGAATATAGTTATATCATGCCCCGTGGCAAGTCGGCAGAGCGAACGGCTGTGGTCGCTATGTTCATGCGTTACCAATATGGCTCGAATGTGCTCCAACCCAAGGCCGTTCGCTTCCAATCCGTGCTTTATCTTACGGATAGGCAGCCCGGCGTCCACTAAAAGTACGCCTTCCGGTAGAACAAAGCAGTAGCAATTGCCACTACTTCCACTGCCGAAGCTAATAAAACGTGCCGTTGTTTCCTGTTCACTCATTACGGGTTAGCTCCCCACACATCGAACGTTCCATATGATAGGCTACTTCCTTGGGCGTGAGCGGTTGGGCGAGCAGAAACATGAGCTTTGTGATAGCCGTTTCGCAGGTCATATCGAATCCCGAAGCAACACCGATCTCTGCAAGACGTGCTCCCGTTTCGTAGCGTGTCATCTCCACAGATCCGGATTGGCATTGTGTAACGTTTACAATCACAATATCGCGCTTAATGGCATCTTTCAGCAAATCGATAAACCAATCCTTGGTGGGCGCGTTTCCGCTGCCATAGCTCTGCAGCACCACCCCTCTAAGGTGCGGAGCATTCAGAACGGAAGATACCACCTCAGGCGTAATACCGGGGAAGAGGTGAAGTACGGATATATTCCGCTCCATAGCCCTTTCCGCCGCAAATGGGAGGGTATCATCGTTGTTATGTATATGCTTCTTCCGAAAACTGATATCAATACCGGCGTGGGCAAGGTTCGGATAATTGTAGGAGACAAACGCATCGAATTCATCGGCACTGATCTTGGTTGTCCGATTTCCGCGCATCAAGTTCGCATTAAAGTATATACATACTTCGGGAACCATCGCCTGCCCTTTGTCGTCTTGTGCTGCCGCTATCTGAAGCGCAGTAATGAGGTTTTCCTTCCCGTCGGTGCGTAAACGGCCAATGGGTAGCTGGCTTCCGGTCAAAACAACGGGCTTTAGTAATCCTTTTAGGAGGAAACTGAGTGCCGAAGCGGTATAACTCATCGTATCGGTACCGTGCAGTACCACGAAACCATTGTATTGGTCGCGCTTACTGAGGATGATTTGTGCCAAATCGAGCCAGTGCGCTACGGTGATATCTGAGGAGTCGATGGGCGGATTGAACTGAATGCACTCCACTTCGAAGGATAGGCGCTTCAGCTCAGGTAGGTGCTTTTCCAAAAAAGCAAACTCAAAGGCTTGCAACCGTCCGGTCTCCGGATTCTCAATCATTCCGATGGTTCCACCCGTATAGATCAGTAATACGTGCGCAGTGCCGGGTTGGTTTTGTCGGTTCATACTATTAGGTTTCTATAGTTGTCGTATAATTTTTGCCGGATTGCCCGCAACCACGCAGCGGGGCGGTATATCGTGAGTAACCACACTACCGGCTCCCACAACGGATTGTTTGCCGATAGTTACGCCCGCCATTATGGAGGAGGCGGCTCCGATCCATACTTCGTCCTCAATGGTGATGGGGAGGGATAGCTCGTAGCCGGCATTACGCTTTGCTACATCTTCAATGGGATGCGTATTGGTATATAGACCAACGTGCGGCGCAATCAGTACGTTTTGTCCGATACTGACGTAAGCTCCGTCCAAAATGGTTACATATGCGTTGATAAAGCTATTATCCCCAATCGAAACATGTTGCCCCATATCGCAGAAGAAAGGCCCTACCACGGTTACGCCTTCACCGATATGATACAGCAACGCTTCCAGTAGCGATCGGCGTTCCGATGCCTCTTCCGGAGGCGTTCCATTAAGCCGAAAGCAAAGCGAACGTGCTCTGCGATAGCACTCAGAGAGATATTTGTCGTCTCCCGAGCGGTACCACATTCCGTTAAGTGCCTTGCGCTCTTCGTCGCTATGGATGGGATAATCTTTAAACATTAAAGCGGAAGTGCATTATATCGCCGTCCTGCACTACGTAGTCCTTACCTTCGATATTCATTTTCCCGGCTTCCCGTACGGCTGCTTCGCTACCGAGTGCCACATAGTCGGCATACTTAATTACCTCGGCACGAATAAATCCGCGCTCAAAGTCTGTATGGATAATGCCGGCGCACTGGGGCGCTTTGCTGCCTTTTGTAAAGGTCCAGGCGCGCGATTCGTCACTTCCGGTAGTGAAGAAGGTCTCTAAGTTGAGCAAACTGTATGCACTTCGGATCAGACGATTAACGCCGCTTTCCTCCAGTCCCAATTCGTTTAGGAAGATCTTACGCTCCTCGTAATCCTCAAACTCGGCAATTTCGCTCTCAGTCTTGGCTGCCACAATCATAAACTCGGCTCCGTCTGCGCACGCCGCTTCAGCAACAGCTTCGGTATATCGGTTACCTTTCACGGCATCCGCATCGTTCACGTTGCACACATACAGCACCGGTTTGGCGGAAAGCAGGAAGAGGCCTTTTGCCGCCTCGCGTTCCTCCGCTTTTTCGAACGTTACGGTTCGGGCGTTTTGTCCCTTAATCAGAACTTCGTGATAGGCTCGAAGCACGCCTGCGAGTAGAGCCGCTTGTTTGTCTCCACCCGTCTGTGCCTGCTTTTCTACCTTGGCAAGACGGCTTTCCACCGTTTCCAAATCCTTCAGTTGTAGCTCTGTATCGATGATCTCTTTATCCCGAATGGGATCGATGGAGCCATCTACGTGCGTCACATTATCATCTTCAAAGCAGCGAATAACGTGCAGAATGGCGTCCGTCTCGCGGATGTTGGCAAGAAACTTATTGCCTAATCCTTCGCCCTTACTCGCTCCCTTGACCAATCCCGCTATATCCACGATTTCCACCGTAGCCGGGATAACGCGCTTCGGTTGATCTATTTCGGCAAGTTTGTTGAGCCGTTCGTCCGGAACCGTTATAACGCCTACGTTGGGCTCTATGGTGCAAAAGGGGAAGTTTGCCGCTTGTGCTTTCGCGTTGGACAGACAATTAAAGAGCGTGGACTTACCGACGTTGGGCAAACCCACTATTCCGCATTGCAATGACATACCTTTTCTTCTTCTCTTTCAATAACCCTACAAAAGTAGCTATTTCATTCGGCTTCCCTCTCATTCCCCACCCTCTTCCACGAAACCTATATACCTATCAACTGAAACCTATATAGGTATCATCCGAAACTTATATACCTATTGATTGAAACCTATATACCTTTTAAGAAAGGGATCCTCTCACTTGTTACAACTCATCCAACCTCCTTTACAAAGAATACTGTTTTCTGTTCCGAACCCTCCTCACATCCGTTGCCTTATCGTTACATTTTGCTACCTTTGCGGCGCATAGTTTGAGGGGAAAAGAGGAATGCATTCCATGGAAAGGCACTATCGGATGCCGCTGCACTTTCTGCGGCGTGCCAAGGATTACGCCCTTCCCTTGACCATTGCCGCCGGTGTAGTAGGCTATAAGTATATATCTCTGCTCGGCTTTGCCGTGCCGTACTGCATCATCGCTATGCTCTTTTTCTCGTTTGTACGAGTAGATCTTTCCAAAATACGGCTTACTCCGGTTCTGCTTTTTATGCAGTTTTTCCAAGTTGCTGCCGCAGTGATTTGCTATTTCGCCATACGGTTGGTACTGCCTCCGGCAGTCGCTGAGGGCGCACTGAGTTGCTTTCTCTGCCCCGCGGCGAGTGCGTCGCCCGTAATCATCGGTATCTTGGGCGGAAGCGTTACGGTGGGCGTCTCCTATGTGCTCTTCACTTCCGCAGCAATTGCACTGATTGCTCCGCTGCTATTTAGCTGGATTGCTCCCGGGGAGATGAGCTTTTGGGCATCTGTTCTGTACATAATGAAGCAGGTTATGCCCCTCGTGTTAATCCCAATTGTCCTCTCTTCTTTGGTGAGACGACGTATGCCTCGCGTGATGAAGACGCTGAGCAGAATCCCTTCTGCCGCTTTTTGGCTCTGGGTGGTTACCCTCGCCATTGTAATAGCTAAGACAGTTTCCTACATGGCTGAGCAACCTGCGAGCGAAATCCCCACTATGATTCTCCTCGCTGTGACGGGGCTTGTGGTGTGCATCATCCAGTTTACCGTGGGAAAGCTCCTTAGTAAGCGCGTTTTAGGCGAGTCCATTACCTTGGGGCAAAGCCTTGGACAAAAAAATTCAAGCCTTGCCATATGGATGTGCCAAGCCTACCTCAATCCACTTTCAGCGGTTGCAATGGCGGCTTACTCTATTTGGCAGAATCTGTTTAACGCGCTCCAAATGATGATTCATTCGCGCAAATTGGAGCGTGCCGAGCAGCAATCGCACGATAATTCACCCACTTAGGCATAAAAGGTCTATGATTTTAACCGACAATAGGCAAACATTTTGCGCAGAGGACGAGCAGGGAGCGAACGTAATTGTATCGTTACGGCTCGAATTGGACGCATTTATGCAGAGCAAGAAGCTACCATTTCGCATCGAAATACGCCTCCCATACGAGGCCGGTGGCGATGGAATGCCCCTTTCCGATACCTACCCGCTGTTGGAACAAGTGGGCGAAGCCTTGCAAAAGACGATGGAACGCGACAAGCTGGCCATTCTTGCCTATCAATTTGTGGGCGGAGGTCGTATGGTTTGGGTCTATTATGCGCGCAATACAGATATCTTTTTTGAGCGTTTGAACGATGCTCTTGCCGATATTGATCCACTTCCGCTTGAGTTTGAAGCCGAACGAGATACCGAATGGGACGATTACAGTTCTCTTTTTGATGCCCTTCCTTAGCAAAAAGCAAAGTTCCTATATACCAAATATAGCCTCACCTTGGGGCAGTAAGTCGCTGCCCTCTATCGATACCCATATTTCCTCCAAATGAAAGGTATATACCTTTTGGACGAAACCTATATACCTATCAACGGAAACTTATATACCTATTGATGGAAAGGTATATACCTTTCAAATGGGTTGTTCGTCTGCTCAGGGTAATTGCGGTAGTTTGCTCTTTCCGTATCGCATAGCTTTGTTCGCGCTATTGCGCAAGGGGGCGGTCGTTGCTCCCTATGCAGCGGATACTCGTCCGGATGCGTTCCAACCCGGCACGTGCCAGCGGTGAATCATGAAAAAGGGTATTGAAGCGCTCTTCCGTCATAGAGAGCCACTCTTCGCGGTCGAGCCCCGCCAAAGGCTTGCTTAGGTTTAGCAGTGGCTCGTGGTGCGGCGTGAGGGAACGATTGTGCGGGCAGACCAGTTGGCATACATCGCATCCGAAAACGAAGTGGTTCCCCTTTTGCGATAGTGCATCCGGAAGCGCACTTTTACTCTCGATGGTGTGGTAGCTGATGCAGTGCGGCGGGATGATTCCCTCCGTTTCCGTAACAGCTCCCATCGGACACGCTTCAACGCAACGGTGACATTTGCCGCAAGGGGAGCCCGAAAGCGGCTCATCGCACGGGAGGGATAGGGTAAGAATCATCTCCGAAAGGAAGCAAAACGAGCCGTAGCCGGGAATGAGCACCAATCCGTTGCGCCCGATGCGTCCGATGCCGGCGCGAACCGCCCAATACCTTTCCATAAAAGGAGCCGAATCTACGAAAACACGCGCCGAGAACGGCGTGGCTGTCCATTCCTTTAGTCGCGCCAATAACAGGTACAGTTTGTCTTTGAGCACTTTGTGGTAGTCGGAGCCATATGCATAGCGGGCAATCTGTGGCACATCACTTCTCAGCCTTTCCGATGGGTAATAATTGAACGCAAGCATTACGATGCTCTGCGCTCCGGGTACCAGTAGGCGCGGATCGAAGCGTACATTGTCGTTGCGCTCCAGATAGGTCATATCGCCTACTCCAAAACGGTTGCGCTTTGCTAAGTGCTGAGCGCGCGCCTCAGCATCAACCTCCTCGGCAGGAGCTACACCAACGGCAACGAATCCGAGCCGGGCGGCTTCCTCTTTAAGGCGTTTTTTTAAGGCAAAATCATCACGATCCTCCGCCTCGGGAGCCTGTTTATCTCCCGAGTTGAAGGGCATATGGAGCGCTTATAAGCGGATGATTCTTCCGAAAAGTATTATTTGGCAAGCGTAGAGGCATCAAAGACCCACGCAGAGGCGTGCTCTTTAGGATAAGCCCGTACCACTTCGAGCCGGGCAGCATTGGCTTCTTCCAGCGTAGCAAAGCCGTTGCTGTACACAAAAATGTGCTTGCCTTTGGGCAACATGCCGATAGTTTCGGCAAAAAAGCGCCCTTGTTGCGTAGCAATGTACTTCTGGCATGTCGTCTCCGTAGCGAAGGAAGCGATCACTACATAGTATCGCGGAGCTTGTTCCACGGCTACAGGAGCCGCAATTGATTCCTCCTTGGCGGAGGGCTCAGCGGTATTTTCCTCACGAACAACCGTTTCTTGCGCAGGCTTCTCTACGCCGGGAGCCACAAACCCTGCACTGTAGCGCGATGCAGAAGAGGGAGAGAGTAACGGAACAAGCGCAAAAACCAATAGAAATAGAGCGGCTGCCACACCGGCAGATGCGCGTCCCATACGGAGCAAAACTGAACTTTTCTTCTGTTTTTGAAGAGTAGCGAGGGAAAGTACTTCCGCTTTCTGAGCACTTCTATCGTACGGAACCGGTAAAAGTCCGTACGAAGCTCCGCGCCCCACGCCAAAGAGCGAAGCGTTCTCATTGGGAAAGAACTCCATCGAACCGTTACTTTGTAACACAATCCGCCCGATGTTGCCCATCACAAGCTCTTTCTGCTCCAAAAGTTGCTGTTTTGCCTCTTCAACCTCCTTGTCTACCAGAATTTGCGCACGCCTCCGGCTTACAGCATATACCTCCGAATAACGCTGATCCAATAACCCGTCTCGCTCTGAGAGGGCACTATTGAAATGAAAGCGCTCTTCCGATGGGTACAGCAATCCGAGCTTTTCATCGCAACGAGGTGCTACGGGCTCCTTAATAACAGCTCCCAATGAGGGAATAACAACACAATCGTGTGCTACCAGCAGCTGTTCGGTATAATGGAACAAAGGGGACATAACGTTTCTTCTTTCTCTTTTTCTCCGACCACAGGCAAAGGTAACTATTCTTTCCTTACGACATATGTATGTCAATAAGGTAATCACTTGCTAATCGTGTATTGATCAGTGCGATGAGCTCCTTCTTACGATTGTTCATTTCTCCGCGTACCGCTGATGAGGAAAAACGTACGAACAGAATGCGTCTACGGCACTCTACCGATGTAACATAGCGTTTTACCGGAGTAATGCTCTCACTGAACACCTCAATAAGACGCTGTTCCATCAACCCCTCCCTCAGGTAGGGGCGACGCGCAAGCCATCCGTTGACGGCATCGGAAATAGGAACAACCGGATTTCGCCTCATAAGTTACCTCCTTCGGTGCCAAAGTTACTGAAAAATAAGCATACCTGCCTTTCTCATTCCTCTCCGAGCCGTTCCCAATCATCCATACTTTTTCCTTGTTACTACCGACAAGTCGCCCCACCACCTGCGCACCTTTATTTCTTTTTCTACCGAAGATGCGAAGCGTTTGTATGGTACTTTCGGAGCAGAGGATGGGAGGAAACGGAGCGGATGTATGGTGCGGTCTGAGAAAAGTCTATAGACTTTCGGAAAATACTCTATAGACTTTTTGAAAATACTCTATAGACTTTCTGGAAAAACTCTATAGACTTTTCTCGGATACCCTATAGACTTTTCCTGGATACCTCCGTAGAAACGCTCGGACAGCATGGGAGCAACGATCCGTTTGTATGGGACAAACGCTCCGATTCCTCCGTAGCAAAGAGGGCGAATGTGGGCAGGTGTGGTGTGGTGCTTGCGTGAGTTGGTAGGCGAAGGTGCACTGCGGTGGGTGCGCAGGTGTGGAGGACTGATGGTGCAAGTGTGCTAAAGCCGGAGCGGCTTCTATGAAAAAGAGGGAAATGCAGGGATGAATGAGTGTGAATGTGCGCAGCGGTTGGCGTGTTGGTAGGGAGAAGTGAGGGGACAAGTGCGTGGGTTGGTGGGTAAAGACGCGTATGTGTAGAGGAAGTGAAAGGTAGCGCGAGCGGTATGTTCGTAGAAGGGTATCAGAGTTTCTCGGAATAGGTGCTTCGTTTCTCGGGGAGAGTGAGTGGTTCGTCTCTATGGTTTTTCTATGTGATATGGTCTTTTTTGAGAAAAAGATGGGAGTGCGTGCAGTATTTTCGGTTGTTGTGCATTATCTAAGTGAAGGCAGGTAAAAAGAATGATAGTTTAGACCCGACACACCAACACATGAAATTAAAATATACGACACAGTATTTGTTCTTACTCCTGTTTGTGGTCGCGATTAGTGCATGTTCCTCCGGTAGCGGGATGATCTGGGATTACGCCAATATATCCTTAAAGATCGATGTAACCGACCGCGAGGGGCATTCACTAATCCTACCGGATACCAAGCAGGGAGAAGCCTTTTTAAGCCAAGTGAGCTTGGAATGGGGCGACGAAACACTCTACTGCGAGGGAGAACCTGCACGAAGCAATCTGCGTGCTATGATAGAGGGTTATCACGCCTTATACGTATCAAAGCAAGGTTCGGATCACTATTCGCTGGTTCTGGGAGAGCTTCAGCCGAACTATTCCCAAACACAACATATGACGTTACGCTTCCCCGGAGGAATAAGTCGTAAGATAGAGTTTCAGCACTACGTATCGGATGCGCACCGCTTCATTACCAGGCTGTTTGTGGACGGCAAAAAGGTAATGCCGGGTAACGAATACGAATTTACTATTGTATTGAGTGACGAGGAAATAGAGCGGAGCGGATACCGACCGGCGGATCGTACACCCGCACCGCAGACTATTTACTTCCACTTTATTAACTCAAAAGTGGAAAAGCTTATAGGAATGGAGCCGTCCGCAACGGACAAGGTTTTGAATAAATCGCTTGAACCTCTCTTCAAAGCTGAGTGGCGTGGTAAAGAGTTGGCTCTGGAGCATCGTCCATATGGGGCTCCAATCGACCTAAATGTCACGGACCCGCATTTCTATTACGGCACGAGTCGATTTCTAACTTATCCAAGTTATAGCCGATTCTTCTATTTGGGCTTTGGTCCGCTTCCCGAAGAAACGCTCAAAGAAGAAACGCTCACGATCCATTATCCCGAAGGGAAGCGCGCCGTCTTCTCGGTTAACTTCAGCCGTAGTTCGGACGGAACGCCCTTCCTTTCCGTGAAAGGTACGGACAAAAACGAGTATAGTGACAGAAATATTAGCTACTTTCGCAATGGCATAATAATAGAGATCCCCGAAGAGTAGCAGTGAGTGAGCGTGAGCTGAGCGAACGAATCAAGAAAGGCAGCAAGGAGGCTTTCGGTGAGTTGTACCGCCGCTACGCTCCGGGCTTATATCAGTTGATTATGCGCTACATATCCGATAGAGAAACCGCCAAGGATGTACTTCACGATGCCTTTATTCACACTTACGAGCAAATAAGCAAGTATGAGTATCGCGGAGAGGGATCGCTTCGCTCATGGCTATCACGCTTATTCATCAATGAATCGCTGATGCGGTTGCGCAAAGCTAAGCAGATAACTATAGTGCCACTTGACAAGGAAACGGCCGGTGAAGGATACGAATGGACGGATATTGAGGAAGATGAAGCAACCGGCATACCTCAGGAGGTACTGAACAAACTGATTTCCGCTCTTCCTGAAGGATATCGGGTGGTATTCAACCTATATGTGGTTGAGGAAATGAACCATAAACAAATAGCCGAGCTGCTGGGAATCAACGAAAAGAGTAGCTCAAGCCAATTGGCACGAGCAAAGCGTCGTTTGGCAGCAGGGATAAAGAATTGGTACAAAACGCATGAAGTATAATAAGGATAACGGACAAGAAGAACGCATCGACCGATTGTTGCGCGAGCGGCTCGGGGCTCCTTCCGGAGAAAATATTCGGGAGGAACTGGATGAAGTTTGGCTTCGTATATCCGAAACGATGGAAACAAAAAAGGAAACTAAGCGCGCAACTCCGTTCTATATCCTATGGATGCGTGCCACGGCTGTAGCCGCAGCTATGGTAATAGCGCTCTTCCTTGTACCAGAGCTGCGTCATTCCGCACCGAATGATATTGCAGAGATAACGGAAAGTAAAGAGCAACCATCCGGATGTGTTGCTGCTGTAACGGAACCGTCTGCGGTAGTTGACAACGTGACAACTGCAACTGCTCGGCATTCTGAGCCCAAAGCAGTTCCGGTACATGGTACTATCGTGAAGGATGTAACGATAGTTGACCCAGCCGAGACACAAGATATTGCAGCGACGGATGATAATGAGCTACAGAAATTGGACTCTGTTCCTATAGAAAAAGGTATAGATGAAACGGATAAAGCTGATCTTGTCGGGCCGTCTCCTCTGGGGGCTGACTACGCTTCCTTCCGTTCAAAAAGCGATAACAATGGTGCTTTTGGCGATTGTTCCCTATTGGCATACGCCGGCGGAGGCCGGTCAATTGGCACTTCCGATATCGTTGGCGGTATGAAATTGCGTAAAGCAACGGTGCCCAAACTAACTTTCGATGATGATGGTGGCTCCGCTTTCCTTTATGATCGGGCTGAATTCCGGCACGATATTCCCCTCAAGCTTGGGGTTAATGTGTTGATAAACATAGAACAGAGTCGCGTTGGCATTGAAACCGGTATCAATTACAGCTATTTGCACAGCAAAGCAACCTATGAAGAAAGCAATAAGCCACAGATCCGTCACCAGAATCTGCACTATATAGGCGTACCTTTGGGCGTACGCTTTACGGCATACAGTAATAATGCGATAAGCTTATACGTGGGTGCATCGGGTGAATTGGATAAGGCCGTATCGGCTACTTTAGGCGGACAATCCCTCGGCGTTTTGCCCTGGAGCTGGTCGTTACACGGCAGAGCCGGAGCTACCGTGCGCATTGCTCCCAATATATCGCTTTACGCAGAGCCTTCTGTATCCTATTACTTTAAGGATGGGAGCCGGCTAAAGAGCTATTACAACCAAAATCCACTTGTGCTTACATTCTCGATCGGGGTTCTATTTACGCCATCGATACATTTTTGAGCGTTAACAAGTGGTAGATAGTTCTGTAATGCGTGTAGTTCATCTTTCTACTTCCGAGACGAAGGGCGGAGCAGCCATCGCCGCAAAACGTTTGGCGGAGGCGCAACGAGCAAGCGGATTGGATGCATCTCTATTGGTACTGAACCGCCAAACTGAGGATTCCTTTGTACATACATTGATCTCGGAACCATCTTCTCTGGCTAAGCGTATACGGAAGTATAGGGAGCTTTGGGCAACTTATCTCCGTAATGGAAGGAAACTTGATCACACGCTCTTTGCTACTTCCTACCCGGTAGCAGGATTTGACGTGCGGAAAAGTATAGAATCTTTACAGCCCGACCTTATTCATCTTCATTGGATTAATCAGGGTTTTCTATCAATTGCTTCTTTGGAAAGATTAGCCGGACTGGGCAAACCACTTGTTTGGACGCTTCACGACCTTTGGCCCGTGACCGCAGTTGCGCACCATACGCCCGATGTTAACGGATGGATGAACGCTGAGCACCGTAGCTTGGCGTATCGAATGGGCAGTAGAAAGGCAGATTTATACGCTCAAGCGAAGCCCTGTTTTGTAGGCTGTAGCCGCTGGATAGCCGATGAGGCGCGGAAATCAAGGCTTACGACGGGTTGCCTTGTTCGTCACATTGCTAATGCAGCGGATGTTTCTTTCCATCCTTTTCCCAAAAAGGAAGCGCGCAATAGGCTCGGAATACCTGAAAATGGAAGCATAGTCCTCTTTGGTGCTGCAAATGCACAAGATCCGCGTAAAGGCTACCTCCAGCTGATTGAAACAATGCGTGCGTTACAACAGGTGCAAAACATTCCGCATCCCAGAATAATGGTCTTTGGTAAGGCAGACGAAGCTACTTTGCGGAAGGACCTCAACGGCTTTGAGATTCATTTTGCAGGATATGTAAATCGTTCTGAACAGATGAATCTCCTCTATGCTGCCTCTGATCTTTTCTTCACGCCTTCATTGGAGGAAAATCTGCCCAATACCATCATTGAGGCTCAACTATCTGGAACTCCTTCGGTGGCTTTTGCGGTAGGCGGCATACCGGAGATAATTGATTCGCCCCAAGCCGGACGTCTGGTCCCGCCTTTCGATTGCCGGGTTGCAGCACAAGCTATAGCTGATCTGCTCGAAAAGAACGACTCGCTTGATCGCGAAGCTCTGCACCAAAACGCTGAACACCGCTATCACCCGGACCGCATAGCCCAAGCCTACATCGATCTTTACGCCTCCCTTATTTGAACGCTTCTTTCAAACTGTAACTATACTAACTCAAAAGAATCCGATTGGTATGGATATTTCGTGGAGAAGCAGGCTGCAGAGGAGGGTGATCTTCTGCACAAAATGAGGATCTTCCCAATATTTTGATCAATTAGCTTCAATACAATTGGGGAGTTTCACTGCTCGTAAAACTCCCCGTTTATTAGTCTGTTTATGCTAATGAAAGGTTATCTGCTATTGATAGAGGAAATCTAACGATGCTCCGGGGGCAACTTCTCGTGGTGCTTCTCCATATTTAAATATTCGTGCCGGTTTGTCTCCTACGAGGCGTGTTCTCTTGTCGTCAACAAAAAGGCGGCATCCTTCGCGCAAACCAACCACATATCGCCCTGGATTTGCAGCAATATACTCAAGAATTCGTTGCTCTCTCGTTTCGCCTCCATGCCCTTCGGGATGCGCATCCAAGTAGTGTGGATTAATTTGATAGGGTACAAATCCAAATGCTTCAAAGGATTGAGGCTCCACAACCGGCATATCATTTGTGGTGCAAATGGTCGGACATGCAACGTTACTTCCGGCACTCCAGCCCGCATAGGGTACTCCTCCATATAAAACACGCTCACGAATAGCTCGGATAAGTCCCTGCTCCTGCATCATTTTGATAAGTTGGAATGTATTTCCGCCACCTACCAAGATGGCTTCCGCACGGTTTACCGCTGCAATGGGATCAGGATAAGAATGAATTCCGGTTACCTGTATGTGGTAGTCAGACAGAGCCGTATTCACTTTTTCAACGTATTCGTCAAAGGAATAGGTTACTGCTGCGAAGGGGATCAACAGGGTATTTTTCCCCGCTTTACCAAGGTGTTGTGCCAAATCGGCCGCGGCTTTTTCCAGATATCTCTCGCCGGGACTGGCTGAATTGCTGATCAAAAGAAGTTTCATAATACACTTTTCTGCTTGTTTCTATGGACAAATGTACCCATTTTCAATCAATAGTACGAAAAAGGAGAATACAGAAATATGAAACATCCGCATCTGCCCATATAAGTGACCTACTGTATTCTTTAAAAGAAGAGCGAAAAATGCCTATAGTATAGCTCTAGTTATCCCGGAACCAGCGAGGACAGCAAATCCACTAATTTCCAATAGAACAACGAAGGCAGTAGTAGCGGAAAAGTCGCAGAAATGCCGCAAAGGATAGGGAGCAATGAACAGTGTAAAACGAGCAACTAGAAAAGAAAGGACAACAAGAAAGAGGCAAGGTATATATAAGCTACTATGAAAAAAGAGAGCAACAAAAAAGAGGCGCGGAATGAGCGT
>CABTZX010000025.1 GCA_902489445.1 uncultured Bacteroidales bacterium | reverse complement strand
ATTCATCAGAAAGCATTGGTGAGTGGTGGAGATTGGGCTGTAGCAGAGCGTATTGTCTCCATCTACAAACGAGGTCTAGAGTCTAATTGGGACGAGGACATTATGCGCCCCATCCTAAATCAGTTCAAAGAGGACTTTGGAGTTCATTTGAGCAATAAATAAACACTAGAAGTTTCCTTTCCGAGATCAATAAAAAGGTGCCCATCATATCGCAAATAATCGGCACCCTTGTTGCGGAGAGAGAGGGATTCAAACCCCCGGAACGGACAAGCCGTTCACCGGATTTCGAGTCCGGCCCAATCGGTCACTCTGGCATCTCTCCTTCGTGCGGGTATACCCTTCGTGTGTGAAGTAAGCATCAACCGCGCGACAAAGGTAACTATTTCGGAATAATTAGCCCACCGTCGTCCGTTCGGAGCTTCGTTTTCAGGTTGGTAGTAGCGCCATTCTTAGGAATATTAAGCGGCTTTTTGAGGCGAAAAGAGCGGAAGATATAGAGAAACGCAACGATAAAGCGCGGGAAGATGGTAATGTTCATAGCAGGAAAGTGACTGGTAATTTTGGGAAAATAGGACAAATACTCTCTGTTTAAGCGTATCAAGACGAGATTATTCATTCGTATTGCGTATCTTATCACTAACTTTGTAGCGGTAAGGGCATATAGGCGCGTCAAAAGACGAGCTTGAGAGAAAAGCGAGTTCAGAGAGAATCGCTATAGGATATGCGCTTCCACTTGGAAAAAGAAAGCATGATAATACGCTGATAGAGAGCAGCAAAGCAGACATAAAGAAGCAGAAATGAAGAAAAAACAACCGAAGCCGCGGCACCGTTCGTTAGTTCGCACCGCAATAGTAGCCATTGTGAGCATCGCACTACCCTTGTTCGTACTGGGATGGATGGGAGTAGTGAAGGCAGTTCAGAGAGGTGTGGAACGACAAGTAAAGCAGAATATGACTTTTACACTCGAACTGGAGAAAAGCATCGACAAGGAAAAAGGGCTAAAAATGGCTTTGGATTTGCAACAGCTTGCCTGTATAGCCTCTGCCCACTACGTATCCCCGGAGGAAGCCGCCAAGGAGCTACAGGAGGAATTAGGGGAAGATCCCACCCTCGTATTGGGATACAATCCGCTGTTTCCCGAAATAGATCTTCGGCTCAAAGCGGAATATATGGCTTCGGACAGCCTAAAGAAGGTGGATAGCCTTGTACGCTCGCTCAACGGTGTGAAGCAATTTTCCTACCAAAAGGAGATGATGGAATCGGTGAACGACCGAATGGATCAAATTTCGTGGGGATTATTTGCCGTTATGCTTGTATTCTTACTCATAGCGGTGCTTCAAATCAACAACACCACCCATATGATGATCTATGCGAAAAGGTTCCTCATTCGGTCGATGACATTATTGGGCGCTCGGTTCTGCTTTATCCGTCGTCCCTTTGTACGTAGGAGCGTGTGGAACGGCTTTTTGGCATCGTTGCTGGCCATAGTACTGCTGGTGCTCTCCGTTTGGTGCGTAAGTCGTTACACCGGAGAAGATTTGCTTGCTTTCATTACTACGGAAGATATGCTTTACATCGGTGGTGCATTGTTGGCATTAGGTATCGTACTCTCCTGGTTGGGAGCGATATTTGCCACCAATCGCTACATTCGAATGGATAGCGGTAAAATAGCTCTATCATAAAGGAATCGAAAGAAATATCCATATGGAACAAAAGAAAGGGAACGAACCTCGCTACAACCTTTTTGGGCGTACGAACTTAATTCTGCTCGTTATTGCTCTGTTACTGATAATAGTTGGTTTTATACTGATGGCCGGGGGCAAGTCTGCTGACGGAGTTAGCTTCAATCCGGACATATTCAGCCCCAGAAGGATAAGAGTGGCACCCGCTATTGCATTTGTAGGTTTTATCCTAATGATATTTGCCATTATGATACCCAATCGCCATAAAGGGGAAAAATAAGTAAGCTCGTCCGCTCATTTTATGACTATTCTACAAGCTATTGTGCTTGCCATTGTAGAGGGACTCACGGAATTTCTCCCTATTTCCTCCACGGGGCATATGATTCTTGCGCAAGGAATTATGGGAATGGAATCCGACGAGTATATCCGTGCTTTCACGGTAATGATACAGTTTGGCGCCATTCTTTCCGTTTTAGTACTATATTGGAAGCGTTTCTTCTCAGCAAATGCCGCTCCTTCAATGACTTTTAGGGGGAAAGTACTCACCAATCGTTGGAAACGCTTAGGCTACTTCTACCTATCGTTAATAGTAGCATTGGTACCGGCGATGGTAATTGGGTTACTATTTGAAAGCCATATTGATAAACTGCTATCCAATGTGAGCATCGTTGCCGTTATGTTACTGTTAGGGGGTATCTTTATGCTTTTTATTGATCGGATATTTTCCGCCAAGGGAAAGGAACATCCCACGCTACTCAATTCTTTCTTCATCGGCTGCTTTCAGGTATTGGCAATGGTTCCCGGGGTAAGTCGCTCTATGGCAACGATTGTAGGCGGTATGCAGCAGGGTTTGTCGCGCAAGTCGGCTGCCGAGTTTTCTTTCTTCCTAGCTGTGCCAACAATGCTCGGAGCCACGCTGCTAAAGGCATACAAGCTCTATAAAGACAGTGGAATGGAAATATTCCGCGATAACGCCACAACGCTGATTTTGGGCAATATAATTGCCTTTTTGGTAGCGATGGCAGCCATCCGTTTCTTTATCAATTATCTGACCAAGTATGGGTTCAAGCTGTTCGGTTACTACCGCATTGTGGTAGGTGCCGTTATCCTTTTGCTGATGGCACTTAACGTACCTCTTTCCGTTGCATAGCGAGGCATGAACGCGGAAACCACTTCTCAGAGCGCAATACCCTACTATTCGCTCAAGGATTTTACTGACCGAAAGCCATTTAAGTTGCGCGAAGGACAGGTGATTGCTGTCCGGAAACCATTAGATTGGACCAGCTTTAATGTGGTAAGTTATTTTCGGGTTGCCGTTCGAAAGCAGTTAGGTATAAAGAAGATAAAGGTTGGGCATGCCGGATCGCTTGATCCCAAGGCGACGGGCATCCTGCTACTTGCTACGGGTCGCGCCACAAAATGCATCGAACGCTTAATGGACGGGACAAAGGAGTATGTCGCTGAGCTTAAATTTGGCGCCACGACGCCCTCCTTTGACACTGAGCATGAAGAGGATGCTACCTTCCCGTATGAACACATTACGGAAGCCAATCTGCGTAGTGAGCTACAACGGATGCAGGGCGAGCAGATGCAGGTGCCGCCTCTATTCTCCGCAATTTCGGTTAACGGCAAGCGAGCGTACCATTTGGCTCGTAAAGGGGTGGAGCACAGCCTACCCCCTAAACGCATTCTACTAAGTGAATTGGAACTTCTGGACTTCCATTTGCCATACGCTCGGCTGCGCATTGTCTGTAGCCGCGGAACCTACATCCGAGCTTTGGCTCGCGATTTGGGCATCGCTATGGATTCAGGGGCCTACCTCACCGCATTGGAGCGCACTCGCGTGGGGGAAATCCACATAGAAGAAGCCTTTGATATAGAAGCTCTTCCAGACCTTATTGCACTCTCCGAGATAAGCTCTGAATAAAGGTATATACCTTTCGAACGAAACTTATATACCTTTTGATTGAGACTTATATACCTTTCAAATAAAAGGTACGTACCTTTCAACAGAAGGGCACGTACCTGTTAATCTGAATTCTTCTATATTTCTTAGAATATATAGCCCCAGACGGAGGGAAAGCTCTTTGGATCCTGCGCTTCAATGGTCTCTTCCGTCGCATCAGGAAGGTTGAAGAAGAGGTCTACACCGGTAAACTGCTCCAACTCGTTAATGCTCATAGCGAAAACTCCTAATTTGGACACTTTTGCCGACTTATCGTGATCCATCAGAAAAGCAATGGAATAGTAGTTACTACCCTGTTCCAAAAGTATGGCCATCCAATAGTACCTGGGCACGGTGATACCGGAAGAAGTGCTTCCTTTTACGGTTCCTTCCTTAAGAACGGCTCCTTTGGCAACATAGTATACCTTTGACGCGGATGCCGTCCTCCCCCATTTTTGAACCTGATCCTCCAATTGTTGCCAAACGCCTCCGTTAAAGCTCTGCAACTGAGGGCTCATATTGGTATAGTAAAAGGTTTGCTTATTGGCGGCTGCACTTGCCAAACGATCGGCAGAAGCTACCATATGCCCACGACTGTAGCCCGTTCCCTCGTAACCGAAGTTATTGCTTGATGAGCCAGCAGCATATTTTTGAGGGATAATCGGGTCCCAGCTCCACGCATTCGTTCGACTAGTATTGTTCGACTTATTGACGGCATCGAAGGTAAATGCTACAAATCGAGGACCTTTACTATCCGTGTCGTACTCAAGGGAGTAGTTTACTTCGCCATTAACCACATGCGTAATGTACCAGTTTTTGCTTCCGCCCGTGGGACGGGGCAGTTCCAAGCGACTAATGTAAGTTGACATCGTAGTGCCACTCTCTCCCATCCAATTGTTTGATGCATTGGGGCGATTCGTATTATCTTCCTTATCGGGCAACAATTCACCGGTTACGGTAGCACCGGTATCCCGATCGTGAATAACGCCCTCCATACCTCCTATGGGTAGCAATTCGCCCGTTTCGTTCAACTTTAGCGCAAATGTATACCGTTTACCCGCTTCAAAGTTAGCATTAGTAGGTATATAGGTATAACCCTTACCACCAATGTTTACAATAAGTTTCGTTTGGGTTCCTTTGGAAAGCGGTATCAAAATGGCACTATAGTGATTATCGCTACCTTCCTGCAGGGCGATTTGCCCACGCAACTCGGTTGTTGCCGGTGCTTCGATGGTTCCGCTTGACAACGAGAAGCGTGCATTTTGACGCATATCATCCAATGCAAGCGTAGCACCCTTTACAGCTGTTCCATCCAAATAAGTGAGATTAACCACGATTTCGCTCATCACGTGATGAAACTGTAGTGGTACCGACTTGCCTTCATATTGTGCTTTTTGTATCCCCTTTGCCGAGGAAGAGTACAAAAAGTCGGGAAGCAGCTCGTTAGCTTTATACTGGAACTCTTTGACATCATTCCCGTTGAACACATCGTCAAACGGATAGTAAGCGACAAAATCTACATTCTGATTATTCGGAAGCACGATAGAATCTGCCGATCCGCGAGGAGTGAACAGGGCAACCATCGCGTTATCGCTCTTGGTTGTGTAGCAGGCATTTCGCTTGAGAGAGGTACCATCGGACAGATTAGCGCCTTCAGGAAGCATGAAGATGCCTATTGCATCGTTTTCCCTCCATAAGTTATCCGCCATTCGTAGTGACTGTGCACTGAAAGTAACCGCTTTATTGCTAGCAAGTTCAGGGTTTGGAGCCTTGGATGTGTTGCAAGCAGCAAATAGCCATCCTGCTGAGATCCAAAAAAGAGTTTTAGAAAGTATATTCTTATTGATAATGTGCATAGAGATTATAATCTGTATTTTGTTGGGAATGAGTACGTAACACCATTAATTAGTTCAGTACGCCTTGAATAACGGCACCCTGCTGAATTAAGATTTCTGTAGTACTATTTCCACTCTTGAGCGTAAGTATAGCGCTACGCGTATCCTTTGTTTCATTGGCGGAAACGGATATCACCAGCTTTATCTTGCCCGGATTGCCACCTTTCATCGATGGAATGCACCAATCCGCACCCTTCACCTCCACTTTCCATGTAGCGGTAGCATCGAAATTGATCTCAGCTGTTCCGCCTTCGGTATCAAAATACAAAATAGATCGACCCGATGCATCCTTTTCATTGAGGAAGGGTCCATCCACAATGCTTATAAGCGGATTCTCAACCTCAGGCTTCTGCTTGTTGCAAGAAGCAAACAAAAGTGCCAAAAGCATAGGTGCGAGCAGTGTAAAGAGTTTAATCCTTGTCATGGTTCAGCTTCATTGGTTTGCGGTGTAATCCGCTCCTTTTTACTACGTAGCAAAGATAATCCTTTTTTGTTAAAGCCCGATTAAGTGATGAAGACAATAGCCCAGTTCATACAACAAACTCATATTGTTTCCGAGAAAAATACAAAAACGGATAGATGGTTTTATATTGTATATAGTGAAAATGAGTAGATTTGCAGGTAGGAAGGAGCAAACGGGGAGATGAGTTTAGAGATAATATCCGCATTATATCTGTTTGTGGTGCTCAGCATCATGGTGGTGATAATCGGTGAGAATCGTAATCCGCTGAAAGCGCTTCCCTGGCTTTTGGTAGTGCTCTTTGTGCCCGTTGTGGGAGTTATTCTGTACATTTTCTTCGGTGAGGATCTACGGCACACCAACTTAATTAACCGAAAAGTGTACCGTCGCCTTTCTATTGTGCCTAATGAGTTATCCGAAAGGGAGTTACACCATATGAACAGCGAGGCGGATAGCACGATGAAACTAGTACAGAACAACTCCAATTCGCCTTTACTGAGCTACCAAAGCATCGAAATATTTACAGACGGTGCGAACAAGTTTGCTCGATTAAAAGCTGATTTAGTAGCTGCAAAGGAATACATACATCTGCAATATTACGCATTTGAAGATGATGAGTTGGGAACGGAGATAGCGAAAATTCTCATTGCCAAGGCGCACGAAGGCGTGGCCGTACGCATTCTATACGATGACGTAGGCTCGTGGAGCACCAGACGAACCTTTTGGACGCGAATGCGCAAGGAAGGTGTGCAGGTATATCCCTTTATGAGAGTTATCTTTCCGATACTTTCTTCGCGCGTTAATTACCGCAATCACCGCAAATTGGTGATAATCGATAGCAGAATAGGCTATATTGGGGGAATGAATTTAGCAGATCGCTATGTGAAAGGAGATGGTTTAGGTCCATGGCGCGATACTCATTTTAGGATTACCGGAGCCGCTTTGGCGGAATTGGATAGTAGCTTCCTGATGGACTGGTACTTAGTAACGCGGCGCGTTGTAAGCAATATCAGCCCAAAATATCTGCGGATGTTTGCTGAAACCTCCGCTTTGCAAGTGCGTGAACAGCCTCGCCTTCAGTTGGTTAAGGGTACACCCACCGGCGTTTGGCGCACCATTGAGCAATCAATGATTGCGCTTATGATGCGTGCCACTCGGTTGATTCGCATCGAGACACCCTACTTTTTGCCCACAGGACCGCTCAGTAGCGCCATTTCAGTAGCGGCACTCAGCGGAGTTGAGGTAGAAATAATCATTCCCGAGCGTGGCGACAGTTCGTTAGTTCAAGCCGCTTCGCATTCCTATGTAGATGCTCTTTTGGATGCCGGCGTTAAAGTGTATCAGTACGGCAAAGGATTCCTCCACTCCAAGTTCATCACTGTGGATAATGAGGTATCGATGATTGGCTCCACCAATATGGATTTTCGTAGTTTGGAGCATAACTTTGAGATTGCCGCCATATTGTACGATGCCGAAACGGCTCAAGCACTAAATCGAATATTTGATGAAGATCGGGCTGAAAGCAGGCTTGTGCTGAAGGAATCATGGCGAAAAAGAAGCCGAATCAAGCGTTTTTCTGAATCCGTTTCACGTCTTTTTTCCCCTTTACTTTAGTCAACTTTTCTCTCAAGGGACAGTTCTTTTTGTAAATGCTTTCCTTGTTTTCAGTAAAAGGGGTATAACTTTCCTCTCAAAGACGTATCTACTTAGGCAATATTGATATGCTTAGGCGAATAAAACGGAAGCTACTCTGCTGTAGCTTCTCAGTTTATTATTCTTATAAATACAAGAGATTCAAGTGATAGACATCCCCCTACTGCACTATAAATGAGACAGATAAGCGAAGAACACTACTCGCTTCGGTTGGCAGTACGCGCCAACACAAAGAAAACCTCCTCCATAGTGCGTACTCCGTAGGTTTCCTTTAGTTCACCGGGAGCTCCCAGTGCCTCAATACGTCCGTCAACCATAATGGAAAGTCGGTTGCAATACTCGGCTTCGTCCATATAATGGGTAGTAACGAATACCGTTATTCCGCGATCGGTAGCTTCGTAAATCATTTCCCAAAAGCGTCTTCGCGTGACAGGATCAACCCCACCGGTGGGTTCGTCCAAGAAAACGATTTGAGGGCTATGGAAGATTGCAGCGGAAAAAGAGACTATTTGGCGCATTCCAAGGGGTAATTTGCCCACAGGACTATTCCTTTTATCGTAGAAGTGCAGTTTATCCAGCATCTCCTTGGCGCGTTCAGTCACTTCGCTACGCTTCATTCCGTAAATACCTCCATACAAAACGAGGTTGTCCATTACGGTAAGCCGTTCATAAAGAGAGAACTTTTGGCTCATATAACCGATGTTTCGCTTTACCGATTCGGACTCTTTATCGATATCAAAGCCAGCAACAAACGCTTCACCGCTTGTAGGCTTCATTAGCCCCGTTAGCATTCGCATAGCCGTAGATTTGCCAGCTCCGTTAGCTCCGAGAAACCCAAATATTTCACCCTTATTTACGTCAAACGAGATGTGGTCCACAGCAGTAAATGAACCGAACTTTTTGGTCAATTCACGGGCAGAAATGCTCTTTATATCGTTCTCTTTCATTGCTTCGTGCTTTTGTCCGTTTTATACAAAAAGTAATCCTCTATACCGGGAAGAATCTCTTTTGTTGAAATATCGGTAAATCCTTCGGAGCGAAGGACTGTTTCTACCTCGGAGAGAGGAAGTTCGCGCTCGTTATAGGTAAAATGTATGCTATCGCCAAAGGAGTAGGCGGAACGTATGTAGGGCAATTGCCCTAAGAATTGCAGTAGATGTCCTTTGTCCGCACTATAGGCAGCATATAGTTTTTGCGGATAACGGTCGACTAACGACTGTGGCGTTCCCGCATCCACAATGGCACCTTGCTGCATCAGAGCCACTTCGTCACACCGAAATGCCTCGTCCATATAGGGAGTACTTACCAAAATGGTAAGGCTTTCTTCCTTGGAAAGGCGCGATAGTATATCCCAAAACACTTTTCTTGCCACAGGATCCACACCGGTGGTAGGTTCGTCCAAGAGCAAAACACGGGGACGATGCACCAAAGCACAGCATAGAGCGAGTTTTTGCTTCATTCCTCCGGAGAGCTTTCCTGCCGGACGATGAGCAAAAGGAGCAAGTTGATCGTAGATATCACAGATCAAATCGTAGTTTTCCTCTACAGAAGTCTGGTAAAGTGTAGCAAAAACGTTGAGATTTTCGCGTACCGTTAAATCAGGGTAAAGGGAGAAGCGACCAGGCATGTAACCTATGCAGTGCCGAAGATAGCGAAAATCCTTAACCACATCTTTGCCCAATAAGGAAATTTTCCCCTCCGATGGCACTAAAAGTGTCGCAATCATGCGCAAAAGCGTGGTTTTGCCCGATCCGTCGGCACCAATGATACCGAATAAGGTACCATAGTTTACATTTAGATTGAGCTCACTTACGGCAATCGTATTTGTGCCAAATCGTTTGGTAACCCCTTGGCACGCAACTGCATAACCTATTTTAGGCTCAAAGTACGGCTTTGCCATACTGACCAATCTTAAGGTATCCGTCGTTTACAACGGACACTTTGGCGGCATAGATCAGTGAGGAGCGTACAGAAGGGGTTTGGATATTCTTAGGCGAAAACTCGGCTTTCTCGCTGATCCATATCACTTTACCCTCATAGCTTCTATTGTTATGGTCACTTCCCATATCGTTGTAAACAGTAACCGTCTTACCAATATAAACATCCTCCAACTGACTGGCAGATAGATATATGCGCAAAGTCATTTGGTTTAAGTTGGCTATTTTGAGCAAGGGACGGCCTACACCGGTCAATTCGCCTTGATGTGCGTACAAAGTAAGCACTGTTCCGTCAAGCGGGGCGCGTACCGTTGCGCGATCAATGGCTTCCTTTGTTCCCTCAACTTGAGTAGTTAGCGCTTTGGATGTACCAATACTTCCGCTATTTTGCTTCTCAATTTGCTGTCGAACCGCTTGTAATTGCGCCTTTGCTACGTCCAATTTGGCATTAACCTCATCCAATTTAGCCGGAGCGAGCACCTCTTTTTCCACAAGCCTACGCACACGTTCCTGCTCTTTTTCCAAAGCTTTTATTTGCTGCGCTATTGCTTCCGTTTGAACTTGTGCGCTCACAACACCGTTTTGTGTGGCATTTTCGCGCTGTGTTTCCAGATAATCCAGTTGATACTTGAGGGAAATTGTATCTATTCGGAGCAGTTCTTCGCCCTGAGTTACTTTATCCCCTTCTTGAACCGATAGCTTCAAAACACGCCCATTGGCTTCGGAGGAGACCAAAATCTCCTCAGCTTCAAAAATTCCCTGCACTTCAACAGGCTTATCTTTACCGTTGCATGCGGTAAAAATAAGGAGCATTGCCCACGCAAGCATGTATTTTATCCGGTTCATTTGCCTGTTTTCGTCCAATTTCGTCTACACTCCCTACAAAGATAGCGATTCCCCCATAAAAAGCCCGGGAATCGTTCGTGTTGAAAGGTATATACCTATTTTCATACAAGTACATTTCTTTCCGCGGGAAGAGGCTGTCTGTGAGCGGAGTTACGCTATTTACGCTGTCTACTGCTGCTCCAAGGTGCGGAGTAAGTATAGTGCACTATCCTCAGCAAGACGCATCTTTGCGGCTTCGTCGTGCGTTTTATCCCCCAATCCGATTAAATGAAGAACCGCGTGGATCAGTACACGATTCAGTTCATCGCGGTAATCGAGTCGCATTCGACGAGCATTATCCTTAACGCGCTCTGTACTAATGATTACATCTCCGTAAATAATTTGCTCCGGAACGCCGTAGGGGCGGTTCTCAAAAGTAAGAATATCGGTATAGAAATCATGTCCGAGGTAATGAACGTTATGCTTCAACATAGCGTTATCATCGGTAAAGAGGAAGTTTATAACGCCTAATTCAAAGCCATGTTCCCGGAGAACAGCTTCGATCCAACGCTTAGTGATGCGCTTTTTGATGCGTGGCATCGGTACGTTTTCAGCAAAATAGTAGATCATTTTAGTAGGGTTAACGGGTAAATTAGCCGAAAAATAGGTAAGCGAAAAGTACGGCAGCCGCCATTCCCGCCAAATCGGCAATCAGCGAATAGGCAACGGTATAGCGAAAGCGGGTGATGCCAACGCTTCCAAAATATAGCGAAACTACATAAAGGGTAGTATCGGTTGCGCCTTGTACACAGGAAGATAGCCTTCCTACAAAGCTATCCGCACCATAGTTTTGCAGTACATCCACCATCATGGCACGAGCGCCACTACCGGAAATGGGCTTCATAAGCATAGTGGGGAGCGCTTCAATCCATTCGGTATCAATACCTATCCCGGAGAATAAGCTGCGTAGCGCTTCCATAAACAACTCCATAGCCCCTGAAGCACGAAGCACCCCTACGCCAACCAGTAACGCTATCAAATAGGGAATGGTACGAACGGCAACCGCGAAACCCTGCTTTGCTCCTTGGACAAAAGAGGTATATACATTTACATGGTGACGGAGTCCGCTGAACAAGAATCCGCCGACCAGCAACATAAGGAGTAGAGAGGCCGTGGCACTTGCTCCTCGCGAAAAGGCTTCGGCAGGGAGTAACCACCACGCAACCAGTGTAGCGGCGAGCACAAAGGCAACGGACAAAAAAAGCACCAAAAGGCGTGGTTGCGACAGGCGTATACGCTGTTTTAAGGCAACTAATAGTACCGCCACTACAGTGGACACGGTAGTTGAAAGAAGAATGGGGAGAAAAACATCCGCCGGATTGGCACTTCCCGCCTGCATCCGATATGCCATTATGGACGTAGGGATAAGTGTAAGTCCGCTTGCATTGATAGCGAGGAACATAATCATGGCATCGCTCGCTCGCTTTTTATCCGGATTCAGTTGCTGCAACTGGCTCATAGTTTGGAGCCCAAGAGGCGTTGCCGCGTTATCCAATCCTAACAAATTGGCGGAAAAGTTCATCAAAATGGAGCCCATAGCAGGGTGATTAGCAGGAATCGAGGGAAAAAGTGGTCCCACATATGGAGCCACTCGCCGAGCAAGACGCTCCAATAAGCCGCTATCACGCCCTATCTTCATGATACCCAGCCAAAAGGCGAGGACTCCGGTAAGGGCAAGTGCAATTTCAAATGCGTTCGTTGCGGAGGAAAAGAGTGCCGACGCCATCGCTTCGAAGGGCGCCGCGCTACCGGTAGTGAGCAACGTATAGAGCGCAAAAGCTATAGCTACGAAAAAGAATCCTGCAAAGAGCCAACTCAAAAACATCGGTGCAAAGATAAACAACACGGAGCATTCCGCAGCATCGTTTCCTCCATTGCTAATAAACCTCTATCCGGTCGTGCGAATAGGTATATACCTTTTGATGTAAACTTATATACCTTTTGCCCCATATGTATATACCTTTCGATTCATATGTATATACCTTTCAAACGACTACTTTTTGGTATGGGAGGAAAAAGATGGTATCCTTGCAGTGAGAAGTGGCTTCCGCCGATAAAAAAGTACCTCACGGCCGGAGCCACGAGGCACTCTCTTTCAGCGAATTTTCAATCTGTATTGCCGATTTGTTACCCTTCGTTTTTAGCGGATTGGGCGTGGAACACGCTTGCGTGGACGCTTTTGTTGTTCAATACGAACGAGCGGCGATTGGTATTCCGGCCACAAAACTTCCTTCTCTGCCGGCTTAATGTACGCAATGGCATCACCCTTCCGTACTACGCCTCCTTGCGGCACGCAAATTTCAGCTATTTTGCCGGTAACAAGGCTGAGTACTTCCGTGATATTTCCATAACTATTCTGTATGGAACAGAAGGGCTGTCCGGTGGCGAATTCCGTTCCAACGGAAGGAGCCTTGCTGCCTTCCACCGGATCGATTTCCCACAAAACAATACCGTTAGCCGGTGCTTCAACGGCAACTGTACCGGCACGCAACGCCTTTTTAACTTCGGTGTCGTCAAAGCCTTGCTTAGCGTACTTCTCTGCCTTAGCCTTGGCGAGATCATTCTCGAATCTTTCTTTGGCAACTCCGCTCTTTAAATCGCGATACTGACGGTCGTGCATGGCAAGCTCAAAGAGCTCTTCATCGTCTTTGCCGTAATCCCAGCCGTTTTCGTCCATTTCCTTGCGATATTCATCCAGCGCATCCGGATAAAACTGCTGTGGATCTGCATCGCTAAATTCAAACCCTTTGGACTTAGCGAGGGCAACAATTTCCTTATCCAACTTACCGGGCAGGCGACCCGCCTTACCCAAAATCATATTCCATACGTTCTGATCGATGGCTTGCCAGCGTCCTTCGCCGCGAACCATATTGTAAACGTTCATCAGAGATACGTTCTTTACGTATTGGCTGAACGGCGTTACAAGTGGTGGATAGCCTACTCGCGGCCAAACGTAGGCTACTTCGTCGAATAACTTTACGAGCAAATCGTCAATAGATAGCTCCGGTTGGCCGTTACTCTTTAGATACATATTGATACCGGCATGTACTCCTCGCAAATCGCTCATCATCGATCCCATCATACCACCGGGCAATCCGCATCCAACCAATAGAGAAGAGGTTTCCTTGTTGGTAGGCGACATAAAGAAACCAAGGCAATCATCGATAAATTCCTGCGTCTTGCTGCGAGCACGCATATAGGCGTTCATATTGATAGAGGGAACGTCAAAACCGGCATCGAGGAGCATTTCGCGAATCGTAATTACATCCGGATGAATTTTTCCCCACGAGATCGGCTCCATAGCTACGTCAATAATGTCGGCTCCGTTCTTACAAACTTCCATCATCGATGCTACCGAGAAGCCGGGACCGCTATGACCGTGGTACTGAATGATCACCTCCGGATGCTTACTCTTGATACTCTTAACCAATTGACCTAAGAAATGTGGGCGACCAATACCTGCCATATCCTTAAGACAAATTTCGGGAGCACCGGCTTCAATCAGTTGATCTGCGAGTTTGCTATAGTAAGCGATGGTGTGCACCGGTGAATAAGTGATGCAAAGTGTTGCCTGAGGTATCATACCGGCCTCCTTAGCATAACGAATGGAGGGTATGATGTTGCGGGGGTCATTTAGCCCGTCAAAAATACGGGTAATATCCACGCCCTGCGCCTTCTTAACCTTATACATCAGCTTACGTACGTCGGCGGGAACGGGATACATGCGTAAGCCGTTCAGCCCACGGTCTAGCATATGGGTAAGAATACCTGCCTCGTTAAAAGTTTTGGTAAAAGCGCGCACCGCTTCGTTTGGGTTATTCCCCGCAAGAAGCTGTACCTGCTCAAAGGCACCTCCGTTCGTTTCCACACGACTGAAGCATCCCATTTCAACAATGATGGGGGCTATTTCAGCCAATTGATCTGCCCGAGGCTGGAACTTTCCTGAAGATTGCCACATGTCGCGATACACGAGGCTGAACTGAATCTTTTTCTTACTTGCCATATCTATTA
The DNA here is from genome assembly GCA_902489445.1 of uncultured Bacteroidales bacterium. Lineage (GTDB taxonomy): Bacteria > Bacteroidota > Bacteroidia > Bacteroidales > Porphyromonadaceae > Porphyromonas. Next base: position 11,806 of record CABTZX010000025.1, on the reverse strand, counting down.
CTTTCCTTTTGCTCACTATGCTTGCATTTCCTTTCCCGCAAAGATACAAAAATAGTCCCTACAGCGTATCCTCCCCTAATTCACACTGGGAGGTTTGTCCGGAGAATACTCTTCTCGCAATCCCACCGGTGGGAGATGGTAACGAAAAGTTATATACCTCTCAAACGAAACCTATATACCTTTCGAATGAAACTTATATACCTTTCAAATGAAATGTATATACCTATTTAGGACTTCCCGGGCGTATGCAGTTCAACGACCTCCAAATTACGCATCGTGCTATGGTCAATTTCCAAACGAATCAGCGTGCGCACGGTTTGCCAACCCGATAAACCGGCGGCACCCGGATTGATATGCAGCAAATTATAACGCTTATCGTACTGAACTTTGAGGATATGGCTATGCCCGGAAATGAATAAATCAGGCTTCAACTTTTCGATCAACTCGCGCCCCTTAGCACTATAATGCACCGGATAGCCACCGATGTGCATCATCAGCACGCTAACTCCCTCAATAGTGCAAGATAGATATTCGGGGTAACACGAACGAATATCCTGACCATCTATGTTGCCATATACCGCTTTTAGAGGTGCTATTTCGTTAAGCCGCTCCGCGAGAACAATGCTTCCGATATCCCCGGCATGCAAAATCAAACCACATTCGGCAAAATAATGCGCAAAGCGTTCGTCGTAATAGCCGTGTGTATCGGAAAGAATGCCAACTTGTATCATTATGAAATAATGAGAAAACTCCGAAGCGTCACCTTTAAAAGGAACACTTCGGAGCCCTCATCATATTGCGTTAATACTTTTTTTAGTAGAAACGACCGCGATTATCAACCACTTTCATTCGATCCATCACGCATTGGAAGGCACGCCATCCCAACCCTTGACCGATTGAATTCTTCATTTGTGCCATATTACTATTCACGGGGGTAGTCTTATCCTCGGAAATTGGCTGCACCACAATCACTTCCGTTCCGGAAGCAAACGGTTTGGAGATACGTCCCAAGGGCAGCGTCATAGCATAGGCACTCATACGCGGCGCGGTATTGATTTCGGTTGTGAGCGATACATTCTTCAGCGTATCCAAAGAAGCTTGCATAGTAGTAGCATATTCGTTCATCGACTGACAGTTCTTGGATGCCAGCATAGATGCATACTTTTCGCCACGCTTTTCAGCTACCAATTTATCGGATATGCTCTGCTTTACATCTTCAACAGGCTGGTATCCGGCAGGAACAGTCTTACCAATGCGCGCAATTACCAAATGGCTATTACCGCAACGGAAGATGCGTTCGCTTACATCTCCTTCCTTTCCGCGAAGAGCCCAACTAACCACTTCGCGAGACTGAGGAATGTTGCCCAATTGTGCTTGTGTTACGTCCGTTTTAACTGCTTCGGTTACCTCCAAGCCCTGCTTTTGAGCAGCAGCTTTCATCGTATCAAACGTTTTGTTACCGTTGAGAATATCGCTCATAATACGGTACTTTCCGTTGTACGTTTCATCTGAATATGTAACAGGAATACTACAGAAAGCGATCTTATACTTCTGAACCGGCTCGCCAACGGAAGCTACTTCCATAATCATCTTATTACCAGGGCGATCCATAACGAATGCATGTCCCGGGGCAACGCGGTAAAGAGTATCCAGCCCGGAGCGGAAAAGCATTGATTCAGATAGGTTTCGGCTTGACATGCCATACTGATCTTTATAGGTAAAGAAGCCTTCTTGCTCCTTGGTTGCGGGATCAATTGAATAGCGGCTCACCATTTCGCCAAACGGAGCTCCGTTGTTAATGGCGGAAACGATGCTGTCAGCAAGCCTAAAGTTGATGGAATCGAGTGCAATCACGCGTGCCGTTATGTACTCGGGAGCCATCTTTTTATCTACCATCTTTATCAGACTGTAACGTCCATTCTCTACAATTGGCTGATTCACATCACCAGGAACGGCAGTTTCAATAAAGTTGTTCAGCAAAAAGCTGAGGTTCATTGACTGAAGTTCTTCAGAAGTGAGGTACATATTGGGAGCAAAACCATTGTCGTAATTACGTACGATTGATTCCGCATTATCCGTATGAAGTAGCGAAGCACGCGCTTTCTCCATTTCGGCTCTGGATGCTGCATTGTCCGCTTCACTGGGCAATACTTCCATAGCTATATAATCTACTTCCGTATAAGGGTTGGGCAAGCGATAGTTTTCAATGTGTTTAGCGTAATAATCAGCTACTTCCTTGTCCGAAGCTTTGATGGTTGTATCCTGCAACATAGTAGAAGGTGTACGCACAACAGCTACCGTACGCGTGGGCGTACCGGACATAAACGGCTCATCAATCTTGTTTACCGCATAAGTACGAGACATTATAGCAGTATACTTTTGAAGCAGTCGTTCCGAGGAAATGCTCTTGTACAGAGCGTCCAATTGGGCTTTTGCTTCGTACGCCGATGCCTGTTGTTCACTCGGAAGGGTTTTGATCTGATTAGGATCTAATTGACGCAGGAAATCCTTGATCTGGTTTGGATCCGAACCTAAGTTATTTGCAGCTATAGGATGCTGTGCTATTTCATCCCCCACTACTAGGGCAAATAGTTCCTTGGCAGTTACTAAGAGCCCTGTTTGCTTCGTAATTTTCTTTAGAGCGGCATTCTGCACAAACTCACGGGCAAGCTGATTGTTGATCTGCATACGATCCTCATCGCTCAGCTGCTTACCTTGCTGTTCGTACATCTTGGTTATTTCAGAGAGGCGTGCCGAATAGTCCTCTATTTTAACCTTTTCGCCATCTATATTCAGTGCATTCTGCTTGCTCTGCTGTGCTACGGTTGAACCCGAGCGCAAGCCATCACCAATGATGAAAGCCAATAACGCCACCCCGATTACTATAATCAGTAATCCGGCTTGATTGCGTATCTTTTGGAGTGTAGCCATATTCTTTTCTACTTCATTTCGTATACGGAGGGCAAAGGTAAGAAAATAATAGGGAATACCGAGCAGAATGACATTTTACTCATCACTCCGAATACAGCACCACCACCCTCTCTCCGCCCCATTACCCTCATACAGCATTCCCCGAAAAAGCAAATCTATAAATATACCTAATTAGTAGCATCGCAAGCTCTTCTTGCCAAATTGCGTTTAGAAATGGGAGCACGCCTAAAGAAAGGTATATACCTCCCGAGTGAAACCTATATACCTTTCAACTGAAACTTATATACCTATCAACTGAAACTTATATACCTATCAACTGAAACTTATATACCTATCAACTGAAACTTATATACCTATCAACTGAAACCTATATACCTATTGAAAGAGGCTCAGGGAGAGTTCTGCGGAAGAGGATCGGCTTCTAAATGCTCGGAATAGGCTACCTTTGCAACGGATTATAGGGAAAAAGAAATACAATGGCAGCCAAAGAGCATCAGTATGACCCGGGAGAGGTCGAAGAAAAATGGTATAAGTACTGGATGGACGAGCATCTTTTTGAGTCTCATCCAGACAAGCGCACGCCTTATACAATAGTTATTCCTCCACCCAACGTTACCGGTGTGCTCCATATGGGGCACATGCTCAACAATACGATACAAGACATATTGATACGTAGAGCGCGTCTAAAAGGGTATAACGCGTGCTGGGTTCCGGGAACCGACCATGCATCCATAGCCACAGAAGCGAAGGTTGTTGCTAAATTGGCCTCAGAAGGTATCCAAAAACATGATCTCACACGCGAACAATTCCTTGAACACGCTTGGGATTGGACGCGCGAACACGGCGGTATCATCCTTGAGCAGCTCAAACGCTTAGGAGCGTCCTGCGATTGGAGTCGCACGGCATTTACCTTAGATGAGGTACGGAACCGCTCAGTAGTAAAGGTATTCTGCCAACTTTATGAGGAGGGGCTGATTTACCGAGGCGTTCGCTTGGTTCATTGGGATCCAAAAGCAGAAACGGCATTGAGTGACGAAGAGGTAATTTACAAGGACGAAGTGGGCAAGCTCTATTGGCTTCGTTACCGATTTGAATCGCCAGAAGATGGTGATTATCTTATCGTTGCCACCACACGTCCGGAAACTATTATGGGCGACACAGCGCTCTGCGTGCACCCCGAGGACGAACGTTACAAACGCTTTGTGGGCAAGAAGGTAATTGTGCCTTTAGTAGGACGATCCATCCCCATTATTGCAGATAGCTATGTAGAGCGTGATTTTGGTAGCGGATGTCTTAAAGTTACGCCTGCGCACGACGTTAATGACTACAACTTAGGGATAAAACATCACCTTCCGTCCATCGATATTTTCAACAACAACGGTACTTTAAACGAAAACGGAGGTGCCTATCAAGGAATGGATCGCTTCGACGTACGCAAACAGATCGCCAAAGATCTTGAAAAAGCCGGGCTTATGGAGCGGATTGAGGTCTATACGAACCGCGTAGGCTATAGCGAACGCACAAACGTACCTATCGAACCGAAGCTTTCTATGCAATGGTTCCTCAAAATGGAAGGTCTTGCTCGTCCGGCATTGGACGCCGTAGAACAGGACGAAGTACAACTTATTCCGGCAAAATTCAAGAATGTGTACCGCCACTGGATGGAAAACATCAAGGACTGGTGCGTGAGCCGTCAGCTATGGTGGGGACACCGTATTCCGGCATACTATCTACCTAACGGCGATTGCATCGTGGCGGAAAGCCCCGAAGCGGCTCTTGATAAGGCGAATGCACAGGTAAACGGAGGAAATAAGTTAACTCTAAACAACCTAAAGCCTGAGGAAGATTGCTTAGATACATGGTTTAGCTCATGGTTATGGCCAATGAGCGTGTTCGGAGATTTCCTAAGTAACGAGGAAAACAAGGATCTCTCGTACTACTACCCCACTAACGCGTTGGTAACAGGTCCGGATATTCTTTTCTTCTGGGTAGCGCGTATGATTATGGCGGGATATAAGTTCAAAGGTGAACGTCCGTTCCGACACGTCTATCTGACCGGTATTGTTCGCGATGCACAAGGAAGGAAAATGTCCAAAAGTTTAGGCAATTCGCCTGATCCTATCGCATTGATGAATCAATACGGAGCCGACGCTGTGCGTTGCGGCCTAATGATGGCAACCTCCGCCGGTAACGATTTGCTGTACGATGAGGCTCTTATTGAGCAAGGGCGTAACTTCTGTAACAAAATTTGGAATGCCTATCGGTTAGTAGAACAGCTTCCTGTGGACGAAAAGCTCCCACAAACGGAGGAAGCGCAACAAGCGGTTGAATGGTTTAACGGATTCCTCGGCAACGCCATCAATGAAGTTGAGGATTTGATGAGTAAGTACCGCATCAGCGAAGCTATGACACTGCTGTACAGACTGTTCCGCGACGATTTCTCCTCGTTCTATTTAGAAGCCATTAAACCCTCATTTGGACAACCAATTGATCGGATAACTCACGATCAAACAGTAGCTTTCTTCGAAACACTACTCCAATTGCTTCATCCTTTTATGCCGTTCATTACGGAAGCTCTGTGGCAGGAATTGAAACCACGGCAACGCGGGGAAAGCATTATGCTTACACGTCTTCCGGAAGCGGGATCGGCAAATGAGGAACTTTTGCACGCAGTTTCAGTAGTACGCAACGTAATTACTGAAGTACGCAACGCTCGAAATAAGAACAATATTCCTAAGGGGAATCGGCTTTCGTTGGTGACACCGGCCGATCATCCTACAGAAGCGGATGCACTTCTTCGCAAACTTGCTGTAGTCGATACGGTTCGGGAGGAAGAAAGCGATGGTATCAAAGCCGGTTTTATCGTGGAAACTTATTCCTATTCACTGCTGATCGATAGTGCTGTGGACAAGGAAGCGCTCCGCAAGAAACTACTCGCCGATTTAGCACATCAAGAAGGATTCCTCAAAGGTGTAGAGAAAAAGCTCGCAAATGAGCGTTTCGTGGCAAATGCACCGGAGGAAGTTGTGGCGGTAGAACGCAAGAAACAAGCTGATGCCAAGAGCCGTATTGCTGCACTACAAGCCCAACTTGCCGAAATAGAAGGTTAATTCGTTAATACACTCCGCCACGGCTCCACGAGTATGCAAATCGATATCATCACGCTTTTCCCCGATGCGGTACGGGCAATGCTCTCCTACTCCATCTGCCAACGTGCACAGGACAAGGGGTTGCTCCGTATTGGCGTGTACGATTTGCGCGATTGGAGTACCAACCGATGGCGTCGCGTGGACGATTATCCCTATGGTGGTAGCGCCGGAATGGTTATGGCTGTAGAGCCAATTGCTCGTGCTATTGAGGAGCTACGTGCATCTGCTCCATATGACGAAATTATCTATACTTCTCCGGACGGAGAGCAGTTTAACCAGAGCAGAGCAAACGAATTATCTCTCAAGGAGCATCTTCTCATACTCTGCGGTCATTACAAAGGTATAGATCAACGCGTTCGCGACCACTATATCACAAAAGAAATCTCCGTGGGAGATTATGTACTAAGCGGAGGAGAACCGGCTGCAGGCATCATTGTTGATACCATTGCGCGGCTCATTCCGGGAGCTATTGGCGATGCCGAAAGTGCTCTGAGCGACTCCTTTCAGGATGGGTTACTTGCTCCTCCCGTATATACACGTCCGGCAGAATATAATGGTTGGAGGGTGCCTGAGGTTCTTTTGAGCGGAAATGCAGCTAAGATAGCTGCGTGGCAGGAGGAACAGGCATTGGAACGTACTAAACGTCTCCGGCCGGATCTATTGGATTACACACATAACTTTAGCAGAAAAGAAGAAAATGAACGCACACACTAAAGCAGTAGTAGCTAAAATGTTGCTATCGGTAGATGCTGTAAAGCTAAGTCCCTGTAAGCCTTTTACGTGGGCTTCCGGCATTTTGTCACCCATCTACTGCGACAACCGCCGCACCCTATCCTATCCGATGGCTCGCGGCTATATCAAAATGGCATTGGCACAAGCTGTTGCCGAGCAATACCCATCCGCCGAAATGATTGCAGGCGTAGCTACCGGAGCCATAAGCTGGGGTGTTATGGTGGCGGAAGAATTAGGTCTTCCCTTCGTTTATGTCCGTCCGAAACCCAAAGATCACGGTTTGGAAAACCTAATTGAAGGATATTTACCCGAGGGAAGTCGCACGGTAGTTATTGAAGATCTTATTTCAACCGGTGGAAGTAGCCTTAAAGCCGTCGAAGCCCTACGCGATGCCGGTGCAAAGGTAGAGGGGCTTATTGCCGTTTATACGCACGGATTTGAAGAAGCGGTTCATCGTTTTGAGGAAGCAAAATGCCCTATGGATACGCTTTCGGATTATGATGCTGTTCTCGAAGCCGCTTCCGCGCAACAGCTTGTAGATGCTAAAACCAAAGAAGTACTGGCAACGTGGCGGAAAGATCCGCACCATTGGCAGGCTCCAACCGCAATTTAAACCTATCTTCGTATATGACGATACAAAGTAAAGAATATACCGTTTCGGCTTCCGCTGGAGATATTTTCGGCAAATTATCCGATTTGAATAACCTCAAGCCACTTGCTGAAAGCGTTCAGAACGATAAGTTTTCTCTCGAACCGATAGATGCCACGCGGTGCCGCGTATGCATTTCCGGAGGACTTTCCGTCACTTTTGCCGTAACGGAAACCATTCCCAACGAACGAATCACCCTGGCATCTGAGGATAAAGGTCTTCCTGTTTCAGGCATGCTGAGCATAAATCTCAAAGAAGCCACCCCTTCCGAAACTGCGCTTTCGGCTGAAATTGATGCCGATGTACCCATCTTCCTTCGCGGAATGGCAAAACCGATGATGCAACAGGCTGTGGAGAAGCTGGCGGAGGTACTCGCCAAAATTCCATATAACGCGTAAGCAATGACGGCACGGCAACGTATCCATTCGCTGTTCGCAGGCGTTTCGCTCCTTACTACGTTTGGGTGTGCCCCGAGCGTAGAGCCTACGTTGCCGAACTTGCCCGTATATTGCGAAATTGACCTCAATAGTGCCGAGGCTAAAGATTTGCGCGCCGACGGGGGATGGATGCGGATTGATCGTCCTTATACCGCAGTTACACACATAGGTTTTGGTGGGTTGCTCGTTCTCCATTCACCCATAACGGATGGTAGCGGGAATGCCTTTTTCGCCTACGATGCTGCCTGCCCGGTGGAAAGAGCCAGGGATGTGCGTCTTTCCGTAAACGATAAGCTCAATGCCTATTGCCCTAAGTGCGGCAATGAATTCAGCATCTTGTACGGGGGCGGCAATCCGCTTACCGAAGGGAACAAGTTGCCAATGCGTCGCTACGCCGTATACCGAAATGGCACTATGCTTATTATTCGCAATTACTAATGGCACGCCGTTTCGTCTCTTTCCCGCTTCTTTGGCTTCTTCTCTCCCTTTGTGGAGCCGTTGTATATGGACAGAACGCTAACAAACTCCCGGGAGAAACCGCCAAGGATGACGATCCTGAGCTGATACACCGTAAGGAAACGCTCAAGGCATTTACAATGCATCCGTATGTATTTCGGCTTACTCAAGCCGCTCCGGATACCACCGCACTTAATTACTATCGACACGCTTATCCGGAAGGCAGTTCGCTTGCACTCGCTTACAATGGTAATGCGATAGGACCGCGCCTACAGCAAACATATTTTGATCGCGAAAGCGAATGGAATCCCTTTATCTTTGGCACTGCATACGATAGATTGCTTTACCGCGCCGACCGCGTCCTCTATTACGACACAAAATCGCCTTTTACCGATGTTTCCTATACGCGTCATGGTGCCATTGCCCAGCGCGAGGAGCTGTTTGATATGACTTTGGCACTGAACTTCGGCAAATCAATCAATGTGGGCGGTGATTTTGCCTATTGGCTCTCCAGAGGGAAATACATTGCTCAGCGCAGCAAGGCGGTTAATTACCGTCTTTTTGGCTCTTTCAAACAGAATCATTACGAAGCGTATGCTTGGTTTGGCAATAACTACTTCCGTATGACCGAGAACGGAGGTATTGCGGACGATAGCTACATCACTGATCCCGATCAATATGCCTCCTCTCGTCGCAACATTGATGCTATTGAAATACCGGTTCGTTTCGCTTCTGGCGTAGGCAACAGCCATTTTGTGGGACAGGCTCAACTGAACCATCGCTATAACTTCGGCAAAGAGCGTTTCTTCCTTGTGGGCAATATGATGCCCGACGGAACCCGAGCAGAGCGCGACACTAGCCTATTCGTAACCTATGCCGCTGTGGAGCATCGATTGGAGTACTACAAAGGCACACGTATCTTTGTGGGCAACAACGATAAACTGAAGGAAGTTTATCCACAACAGAACGTCTATTGGTGGGCGAGAACGCGCGATAATAAGCTGGATACTACCCTATTTGCGCCATTTGATTCCACTCGCTACACGCGCATCAACAACACAATTGCTCTATCCCTGCGCGAAGGTTTTCGCCCATGGGTCAAATTTGGACTGACCGCTTACGTACGTTTTCAGAATCAATTCTACTTCATGCGCGACTCCATTCCGGAGAACAACGGGCGAAGCAAAGACTTTTCCGTTTACGTAGGTGCTAATATAGCCCGAACCGGAGGCAAAGGGTTGCTTCGCTTTGATGTAACCGGTGAAATGGCACCTGTCGGCAGAGATGCCGGCAATATACGTGTAAACGGATCGCTGGGGACCCTCTTTACGCTCGGTAAATTCCCTTTTCAGATTGAAGCCTTCGGGCTCTTTAATAACCTAAAGCCACCCATCTTTCTCGAGCATCACAGAGGCAGCTATATTCGTTGGGACAAAGATTTTGGTTTCACGCAGCGAATCGTTGTAGGCGGTAGGATTTCCGTACCGCGTTGGGGTACTTCCGCCTCCGTATCCTCCGCTACCCTGCACAACAGCATTTACTTTGATGAGGATTTCCTCCCATACCAGCACAACGGCGTGATACAGATTCTTGAAGCCAGGCTCCATCACAAGCTGAATTGGCGCATATTGAACTGGGAAGCAGAAGCCTCTTACCAAATGACCTCCAATGCAGCGGTCATTCCCTTGCCTGCACTGAGCGCATACGCATCGCTGTACCTTGATTTCTATATAGCTAAAGCGATGCGGACACAACTCGGCGTTGACGGATACTTCCACACACGTTACCATGCACCCTATTACGACCCAGCCACGCAACAGTTCATCAATCAGAAGAGCGTTTCCATCGGGAACTATCCGCTACTCAATATCTTTGCAAACTTCAAGTTGCGTCGTTGCCGTTTTTTCCTTGTTTACTACAACGCGGCAGAGCTGTTCCTCAATCCGAGCGAACGCTTCTCATTGGCGCACTATCTCGTTGATCCTGCCGGATTGAGAATCGGCATTAGCTTCGACTTCAATAACTAACCCAAGGCTTTTTCCCCCGCTTGTCGGGATTTAATGCTCAATAGGAACGCCTCTGTACCGGCTATCCAGCGCCAACTTGCCGTTCTCCCTAAAGTAGAGCGAACCGTCCTTGGCGTAGAAGACCGGATTATCCACGCTAATGCGAACATATGGCGGCATATCATCGTCATCCAGAGGGCACTTGCGATAAAAGTCTGATGCAATCTCCTTCAAACTGGCAGGCAGATCTATTTCCTTCACGTTCGGGAACGAACTGTATCCAATCCGCTCAACTCCTTCAGGTATCAGCACCTTTTCCGGACAGGAATTATAGAAAGCCTCGGGACCTATCTCTTGTACGGAAGAGGGTATTTCAAGACGCTCCACTAACCAATTATAACGGAAACATTTATCCGGAATGGCGCGCAGGTTTCGCGATAGCTTTAAGTCATTGATGAGACAGCCGTAAAAGGCACTTTCGCCTAACTCCGTTACCGAGTCGGGAAGGACAATGCTATCGGGCTTGTCTACCCAAGCAAATGCCCAAGCTCCAATGTATTGCAACCCCTCGGGAAAGACAATTTGCTTGATAATCTCCATATCGCAAAAGACAAAGTTTCCGATACGTTCAATCCCTTCCAATACGAGCTTTTCCGGTACCTGACGCAGGTGTATGAGCGTCCGCATATCTGAAGTAAAGATATTCCCCTCCTCAGTTATCCGGAACTTGCTTCCGTTTTCCCGGTTCAATATCATTTTGATAAGCGGTGCAAGTATCCCTCCGTCATCCTCCACTTGTTGGATTATCTTATCATCAAAGCGCCAATGAGCCCCATTGTCGTACACAATATCCGCCACGCTTAACGAATCAAGAGTAATCGTTTCATAATCCCTGTAGTCCAAGAGCTCTGCCAAAGCATTTATCTGTTCCTCGGTAGCTGTACCGACCAGCCGGATGTGCGCCACCTTTCCCTGCTGACTCTTCCATTCCGCATACGATCCCGTTGACACGTCATACTCATTCACTTTCCTCTTCCGTTCATCCGCCATCCGTTTATGCTCCCTATCATTATTCATCTTCTATACTAGCTTCTCCGTGCTCTATTAACTCATTAGCGTACTATTCCGAGTTAATCTTTAGGCAAAAAGATAAAAGTCCACGCTTTGATTCATTCTTCTAACGACCCGCCTCTCCGATGCAAATATATACCATTACGCACGAACCGTCCCACCGCTTGGTCCATTTCGTCCCTATTTCTACGCACGTTCGCATTCTTTTCTACCGAGTGAGCGGAGCGGTGCTCCCATACAGTCAAATCGTTGCTTCCATGCAGTCTGAGCGTTTGTATGGAGGTATCGGGAAAAAGTCTATAGGGTATCCGAGGAAAGTCTATAGAGTTTTTCCAAAAAGTCTATAGAGTTTTCTGAAAAAGTCTATAGAGTATT
>CABTZX010000024.1 GCA_902489445.1 uncultured Bacteroidales bacterium | reverse complement strand
TATAGACTTTCGGAAAATACCCTATAGACTTTCCCCCGATACCTCCATAGAACCACTCGAACAGCATGGGAGCAATGATTTGATTGTATGGGAGAACCGCTCCGTTCCCATCGTAGGAAAGAGAAAGAAGGTGCGCAGATGTGGGGTAGTTCGTGCATGAGTTTGCGGGTGAAGGTGCGCTGCGGTGGGGCGTTGCTACGGAGGATTGAGGGGACAAGTGCGCTGAAGTTGGGACAAAGGTGCGTAGCGCTGGAAGCGTGAGATGATAGGGGGCGAGCGGTATGTTCGTAGGAGAAGATTTGAATTTATCGGAATCAATCGGAATTGATCGGAGGTTATCGGATTTTCTCGATAAGTTATGATGGATTCCGATAAGTACTAAGAGGAAATATGTAATGGCGTATGGGCGTGCGGGAGTAAGGCGGTCCGTTCGTGGGGTGGTGGAGAAAGGTACGTAATGATGTTGGCTGAGAATCGCAGGGTGGGGAAGTAGAAGTTCTATTTTATCATCGAAAAGCGTGAGTTAAGGAAGAAAAGGAGCATTTGCTTGCATGAAAGAAGGTTTAATGCATTGTTTTTGTTACCTTTGCAAAGAAATTAAAGCGACCCTGTCCGACCATATCTAAATATATCAAGCAGAGGAGCTTAGTTTTTTGTTAGGAACAAAACAGAAATAACAATAAAGGAGAAGATGGACCAGAAGATCCGTGAATTAACCGACAAGATTTTCAACGAAGGAGTTGAAAAGGGTAGAGAAGAGGCTGATCGTATATTGGCAGAAGCTCGGGAAAAGAGCAGCAAAATGCTTGAAGATGCCCAAAAAGAGGCGGAAGCGATTCGTAAAAACGCCGAAAAGGGCAGAGACGAGTTAAAGAGCAATACCACGTCAGAGTTGAAGCTTTACACGGGTCAAACGCTTCAAGCGCTACGCACAGCCATTACAGATTCAATCACCGATAAGATCGTGACCGAATCGGTAGGAAAGGTAACGGCTGATCCATCGTTCTTTCCGTCCATTATTGCCAAGGTTGTAGGTAATTGGACGCCTGGAGAAGAGGTTGTTATCGAAACAGCCGATGCAAAAGCATTAGAAGCTTATTTTGCCAGGGAAGCTAAAGAGCTTTTGGACAAGGGGCTCACTATTAAGGAAGCAGCCGGTCGCCCAACGGAATTCACCCTAATGCCGAAGAATGGCTCCTATAAGATTGAATTTGGGGAAAGCGAATTGATAGAACTTTTCAAGAGTTTCCTGCGTCCCCGTCTGGTGGAAATGCTTTTCTAATATAGAACGGCAATGGCAAAGTACTATGCTACGATCGCCGGGCTACCCAATATAGGAGTAGACGATCGCAAACTACCTTTCAGCTCGCGTTTTTTGGTGAACGAGCTGAAGGAGGTACTCACAGCGCACGACAGTCATCTCTTGGACATTTTGCGCATAGAGGAAGAACAACACTTTCTTATTGAATATCTCACAGACGCTGAAAAAGCTAAGGAGAGTAAGGACCAGCCAAGTCTCTTTTCTTATAGTGAAGTAGAGGCCGCCCTTGAGCAATTAAAGAAAGGAAAGGCACCTAAAAAGAGCCCTCTGCCCGAATACTTTATTTCTTTCCTTGAAGAGTTTGTAATCGAAAAAGAAGAAAGTGAGGACGATGAGGATGAATCACGTCGTGAATGGCCTAAACGATTGGAAGATAAATTGTCCGATTTCTATTATGCCTATGCGATGAATTGTGGAAACCGATTCGTTGAAGAATGGAGCGAGCTGAACATCAATATAAAGAATGTGTTCGCTGCTTTTACGAGTAGAAAGCTTGGTTGGAATGCCGGAGATTTCATTGTTGGTAACGGAGAAGTAGAGGAAAAACTACGCAAAAGCGCAGGGCAAACTTTCGGACTTACGGAAGAAGATATCAGTTATCTCAACGAGTTAACCACAATTCAGAACGAGAGCGATATCACAAGGCGGGAACGTATGATAGATCTTATCAAATGGCGTTGGTTAGAAGACAAAACATTCGATAAGGTATTTGACATTGAAACGCTGCTGGCCTATTATTTGCAACTGTGCATCATAGAACGGTGGACGGAGTTGAACGAGCAAATCGGAGAAGAAACATTCCGCTCTATAGTAGCAACGCTGAAGCGTGAAAGCAACCGTTCGTTAGAAGAGTTTAAGAGAAATCAAAAGAAGTAATATAACCCATGACAAAAGGTGTTGTAAAGGGCATCGTATCTAACCTTGTGACATTAGAGGTAGACGGTCCTGTAGCGCAAAATGAAATCTGCTACATAACAGTAGGAGGGGCGCGCCTCATGAGCGAGGTGATCAAGATTATAGGCAGTAATGTCTATGTACAGGTCTTTGAAAGCACTCGCGGGATGCGCGTAGGCGACGAAGCTGAGTTTACCGACCATATGCTGGAAGTAACCTTAGGACCCGGAATGCTGTCGAAGAATTACGACGGTTTGCAGAACGACCTTGATGCCATGAAAGGTGTATTCCTTAAACGAGGAGATTATACGCCCCCAATTGATGAAGATCGTGTTTGGCACTTTATTCCTCTAGCCAAAGTCGGTGATAGAGTTGAGGCTGCTTCGTGGCTTGGGGAAGTAACTGAAAACAACCAACCGCACAAGATAATGGTGCCTTTTGTGTTCGAAGGCACATACAAGGTGGTTAGCATCAAAGGCGAAGGCGACTACAAGGCTAAAGACGAAATTGCCGTTTTGGAAGGAGCCGATGGTACAAAGCGTAGCGTATCAATGATACAGCACTGGCCGGTAAAGCGCGCTATTCCTTGTTATAAGGAAAAACCGCGTCCCTTCAAACTATTGGAAACGGGGGTTCGCACGCTCGATACACTCAATCCTATAGTGGAAGGCGGTACTGGGTTTATCCCCGGTCCTTTCGGTACGGGAAAAACCGTGTTGCAGCACGCTATTTCCAAGCAGGCTGAAGCTGATATTGTAATTATGGCAGCTTGCGGGGAACGCGCAAACGAAGTAGTAGAAATATTCGTTGAGTTCCCTGAGTTGGAAGACCCCCATACAGGGCGAAAGTTGATGGAACGTACCATCATTATCGCTAATACTTCCAACATGCCGGTAGCGGCTCGTGAAGCTTCTGTATATACCGCGATGACGATCGCGGAATATTATCGTTCAATGGGGCTTAGGGTACTACTGATGGCCGACTCCACGTCACGTTGGGCTCAGGCACTGCGTGAAATGTCTAATCGATTGGAAGAACTTCCCGGACCGGATGCTTTCCCGATGGACCTCTCCGCGATTGTTGCTAACTTCTACGCACGAGCTGGATATGTTATACTGAATAACGGGAAACCCGGTAGCGTAACGTTTATAGGTACCGTATCACCGGCAGGGGGGAACCTCAAGGAACCGGTTACCGAAAACACCAAAAAGGTAGCTCGTTGCTTTTATGCATTGGAGCAACTTCGTGCTGACCGCAAACGCTACCCGGCAGTTAACCCCATCGACAGCTACTCAAAATATCTTGAGTATCCCGAATTTGAAAAGTACGTAAGCGAACGTATTTCATCGGATTGGTTGGATATGGTAAATGAAGCCAAAATGCGCTTGCATCAAGGGAAGGAAATTGCCGAACAGATTAACATTCTCGGTGATGACGGCGTACCCGTTGAATACCATACCACTTATTGGAAGAGTGAATTGATTGACTTCGTTATCCTCCAGCAGGATGCCTTTGACGAAATCGACCGCAACTGTCCCCTGGAACGTCAGGAGTATATGCTCAAATTGGTAATGGATATCTGCCGCAGAGACTTCTCCTTTGAAGACTTCAACGAAGTAATGCACTTCTTCCGTGAACTGATTAATCAACTAAAACAGATGAACTTCTCGGAATTTAATGGCTCCGAATTCAATGGTTATCTGGAACGTGTCCGGAAGATGGTAGAAGAAAAAACGACCTCCGATAAGTAACCCCCGATAAAGCGAAATAAATTATGGCACAATTAGCTCTTAAAAAGGTATACACCAAAATATCTAACGTAACTAAGGCAACTTGTATGCTCCGGGCTACGGGGGTAGGTAACGATGAACTTGCTACTATAGATGGTCGTTTGGCTCAGGTAGTGAAGATTGTCGGGGATGAAGTAACACTTCAAGTATTCGCTGGTACGGATGGCATTCCTACAAACGCGGAAGCTGTGTTCCTTGGTAAGGCTCCTTCAATTAAAGTAGGGGAACAACTCTCCGGACGATTCTTTAATGCGTATGGAGAACCTATAGACGGAGGTCCGATGCCTGAAGGTAAAGAGGTTGAAATTGGAGGTCCCAGCGTGAATCCTGTACGCCGTGAGCAACCGAGTGAGTTGATCGCCACAGGTATTGCCGGTATCGACTTGAACAATACTCTCGTAACCGGTCAAAAGATTCCGTTCTTTGCTGATCCGGATCAACCGTTTAACGAAGTTATGGCGATGGTTGCCCTTCGAGCCAAGAGTGATAAGATTATCCTCGGTGGTATGGGTATGACCAATGACGACTATTTGTTCTTTAAAAACACCTTCAGTAATGCAGGTGCGTTAGATCGTATTGTCAGCTTTATCAACACAACGGAAGATCCATCAGTTGAACGTCTGCTGATTCCTGATATGGCTTTGACCGCTGCTGAGTTTTTTGCGGTTGAAAAGAACGAAAAGGTTTTGGTGCTCCTTACCGATATGACCAACTATGCGGATGCGCTTGCAATCGTATCCAATCGTATGGATCAGATTCCTTCAAAGGACTCAATGCCTGGTTCGCTCTATTCCGATTTGGCAAAGATCTATGAAAAGGCGGTTCAATTCCCTACCGGTGGCTCCATTACGATTATTGCCGTTACAACGCTTTCTGGTGGAGACATTACGCACGCCGTGCCTGATAATACGGGATATATTACTGAAGGACAGCTCTATTTGCGTCGCGATACCAATGTGGGTAAGGTGATAGTGGACCCGTTCCGCTCTTTGTCCCGTTTGAAGCAACAAGTGATCGGTAAGAAAACACGCGAAGATCATCCTCAGGTGATGAATGCAGCTGTACGCTTGTTCTCTGATGCTTCCAATGCACAAACAAAGCTTGAAAATGGTTTTGATCTAACTGATTACGATAATCGTACCCTTGCATTTGCAGCGGACTATTCACGTCAATTGCTTGCAATCGATGTCAACGTTGATACCACAGAAATGCTGGACATTGCATGGGATCTTTTTGCAAAACACTTTACGCCTTCTGAAGTCAATATTAGGCAATCCTTGGTTGATACTTATTGGAAGGGTGAAGCAAAGGATACCCATAAAGAAGAAGTTGCAACTAAAGCGTAATTCCGTATTACGTTTAGATTGTCAATTGCTATATGGCTATTAAGTTTCAATACAATAAAACCTCTTTGCAGCAGCAGGAAAAGCAGCTCAAGATGCGTGAGCGTACATTGCCCACAATCAAGAGTAAAGAGAGTGCGCTGCGGCTTGAGGTGAAGAAAACAAAGCGCGAAGTAGAGAAACTTGAGGCTGAATTGGAGGAGGGTATAGGTAGCTACCGGCACATGGTAGGGTTATGGAATGAGTTTGATACCTCATTAATCTCTGTGCAGGATGTTCGCCTATCCACGAAGAAGGTAGCCGGGGTATTAGTACCCGTATTAGACGGTATCGACTTTGAGGTTAAACCATTTAGTCTTTTCAATTCACCCTCGTGGTTTGCTGAAGGACTGGATCTGCTGAAAGTACTCGCTACAACGGGTATTGAAGCCGAATTCCTTGAACTTAAGCTTGAGTTTCTCGAATACGCTCGCCGCAAGACCACACAAAAGGTCAACCTCTTTGAAAAGGTTCAAATACCCGGTTATAAGGACGCAATCCGCAAAATCAAACGATACTTGGAGGATGAGGAAAGTCTCTCTAAAGCATCTCAAAAGATTATGCGTACCAATTTGGAACTAAAGGAACAAAAAGTGAAGGAGGTTTCCCTATGATTGAGAAGATGAGAAAATACCTCTTTATGACCTATCATAAGGAGTATGCCGAATTCCTTCGCAAATTGCGTTCTTTGGGAGTAGTTCAGATTAAAGAAAGCAAGAGTACAAAGGAGATTGAAAGTCTACAAAGTATTCTCGCTAAAAGGAAAGAGATCGAAACGCTCGCACGACGCATCAAAATGCGCCAAACAAAGGAGGCTGAGACCCGAGAACCTGTCTTAGTGCAAACTCAGGACCAAGGAGAGGAGCTAATTAGGGAAATAAATGACCTGACCGCTCGCGAAGATCAGCTGAAACAGCAAATTGATGCCCAAAAGCGCGATATAACCTATTGGTCTATTTGGGGCGATTACAGCGTTGAGGATCTGACTTCCCTGATGCAAAGCGGCTATCCGGTGCGCTTCTATTCCGTTCCCACAAATGCGTACAACGAATCTTGGGAAAAGGAATATAACGCCGTAGTTATCAATGAGTACCGTGCTCACACGTACTTTCTGACTATTGGCGAGCCCAAAGGGCAGCATATTGAAGCAGAAGAGGTAAAAGCACCCAAATATACTCTAGACGAACTTAACTCCCGCCTCTCCATTCTTGAAAGCGAATTGGACAAAACAACTCGTGCCATTGAGGATTTTGCCGATAATCGCCTTTATCTATTGGAGGGATATATACTATTCATCGATAGGGAATACGACTTCTCCAATGCCTTGATTCAAGCTGAGGACGAAGCGGACGCTTCTCTGAAAATCGTAGAGGGATGGGTTCCCGATAAGCAGGCCGATGCTTTGGAGAGGGAGCTCGTAAACGAGCCAGTGTACTTCCAACGCTTAAGTATTGAGGCCGACGACAACGTCCCGGTTAAACTAAAGAATAACGCGTACGCTAAGTTGTTCGAACCCATTACAAAGATGTATTCGCTTCCAAATTACGGTGAGATTGACATAACTATGCTCTTTGCACCGTTCTTTATGCTCTTCTTTGCCCTATGTTTGGGGGATGGAGGCTACGGAGTACTACTTTTTGTAGCTGCTACTATCGTTAAGATGCGAGCAAAGAAGGGAGCATCTGTGCGTCCCGTATGCGGCTTACTACAATGGTTAGGTGGTACGGCTGCTGTAGTGGGCTCTCTTATGGGTACCATTTTCGGAATGGTGATGCCTTGGGCCGGCGATGATCTCTTAGGATCTGTACGGGACGACTATTTCCTGAATCAAGATAATATGATGGCTCTGTCCATTGTTTTAGGTTTGGTTCAGATCATTCTCGGGAAGTTTGTTGCCGGTTATAAAATATCAAAGCAAAAGGGCGTTAAGTACGGGCTCGCAACCTATGCTTGGGGATTGTTCATACTTACAGGAGTACTCGCTTTGGGTCTTCCTATGATGAAAATAACCTTGTCACAGTGGCTCACTTACGGGCTGTATGGGCTTGCGGGGCTTTCGCTCTTGGTTGCGCTCTTTTACAACACTCCTGGAAAGAACGTTGTACTCAATTTTGCCACGGGACTTTGGAATACCTATAATACAGCTTCAGGCTTACTGGGGGATACTCTTTCCTATATACGTCTTTTTGCCATTGGGCTTACGGGCGGTATATTGGGAGGCGTCTTCAACAACCTCGCCATGAGCGTATCCGGTGGGTTGCCGCCTGTGGTCAACTTCATTGTGGCTGCCATTATCTTGCTCTTCGGGCATGGACTTAATTTCGGCCTTTGCATGATAAGCTCTTTAGTGCATCCGCTTCGTCTCACCTTCGTTGAGTTCTACAAGAACAGCGAATTCGAAGGCGGTGGACTTCCCTATAAACCTCTTAAGTAATAAATCAAGAAAACAATACAAACCTATCAAACTCAAAAAGAAAGTATGATTAATGAAATTCTTATCTATGTGGGTATTGCTATTATGGTAGCGCTCACCGGTATCGGTTCCGCCATCGGGGTTACGATTTGCGGTAATACCACTGTAGGCTCAATGAAGAAGAATCCCGGCGGACTTGGTTCTTACATTGGTCTTTCCGCTCTTCCTAGTTCACAAGGTCTATACGGCTTTGTAGGCTTCTTTATGGCCACTAATTTGGTGAGTAACCTTATTCAGAATAACGGCATCAATGCTGTATCTGCATGGGCTATCTTTGGAGCATGCCTCACTTTGGGCGTTGTAGGACTTATTTCCGCCATTCGCCAGGCGCAGGTTTGCGCTAATGGGATCAAGGCCATCGGTAATGGCGATAACGTGTTTGGTGCAACTATGGTGATGGCGGTGTTCCCCGAACTTTACGCTATTCTTTCCCTACTTGTTGCAATTCTAATTTTCGGAGCCATTCCCGGATGGGTTGGTGTAGCATAAGGCGAACAGAATTCCTATACTGAATTGAATCGAAGGCGATGCCCGCGCAGGGTGTCGCCTTTTTGTTTCTCTGCATAGAGAGCCTATCGCTTTACTTTTTACTTTCAACACATACATCCCATCCTTTTTATCTAATGCTCTCTCATTCTTTTCCCAACAGATATACTTCTTTACTCCACTGAGCTGCACTCGTTGCGCTATCATACCCAATCCCAATGAATCCCTATGCACTAGCCACCGATAAGAAGCAATGTATTACTCCAACTTTCTTTTTGTTTACATCCGATGATCTCTGACCGACTCAGAAAGCCAATTATTTAAGTACTTGTACCTATCTCTGATCCCTTCCAATATCTGATAAATTCCGATATATTCCAATGGAGGTACCAAGGGGATGTGCCACACATCCATACCCCTTACCGAAACTCCTCCCCATCCTATTTTCCCAAAATTACCGCCAATTTACCGACGATTAAACGGCAGTAACTAACCGCTAAATCCGAAGTAAACGAATCTACGTGGGGAATGTATCGCCTCGTCTGCTCCGAGCAGTCGTCCCGTCAGCACTGATCCACCGCGCCACCCATCCCGAGCAGCCGCCTAATCAACCTCAATCCAGTGCGCCCCACATCACATACTATCGGAGCGGAGGATGGGAGGTAACGGATCGGTTGTACGGTGTGGTCCGAGAAAAGTCTAGAGACTTTCTGAAAATACTCTATAGACTTTTTTGGAAAACTCTCTAGACTTTTTCGGAAAACTCTCTAGACTTTTCTCGGATACTCTATAGACTTTCCCCCTATACTTCCGTACATCCCCTCGGACAGCTTGGGAGCAACGATTTGTTTGCATGGGAGAGTCTCCCCGTTGCCAACGTACGAACGCTCGGACGGCATGGGAGCAATGATCCGATTGTATGGGAGGAACGCTACGTTGCCAACGTACAAACGCTCGGACGGCAGAGGAGCAATGATTCGATTGTATGGGAGGGACGCTACGTTGCCAACGTACAATCGATCGGATGGCACGGGAGGAACGATTTGTTTGCATGAGAGAGTCTCCCCGTTCTCATCGTACGACGGCTCGGACAGTATGGGAGCAACGAAGGGTTTGTATGGGAGTAACGATCTGTTTCCATCGTAAAGTCAACCTGACTGCACGGCACGACTGGTTTGTTTCTTTCGTATCAACGCTCCGTTTCTGTCGGATAGCTGATTGTATTCATTGGAACTTCCGCTCGGATTACTAGGGATGAGCAATCCAGTTGCTCGGTATAAGCGATTGGGGAGTAGGGGAGTAAGGCGCTACAACGACCCTTGGGTCGGGGCTTTTCCTTTGGATCTGTCTCCTCGGAGAATTAGGGTCTTTGGTCTGTCAGTAGGAGGATTCTCCACGATTAGGAAGTGGTGTTGTGTCAATTGTAATGACCTTCGCTTTCCTATTCGATAATGGAACAGATTTGGTTGGACGGAAGAGTTCGGGGAGGAAACCCGAATAGATCGGTAGAGATAGAGATTACTTCGGGGGAGAGGATGCATGTTTCAGTACCCGCTTTGCCCTTCAGGTTTCTAATTTGGTACTGTGAGCAGATTGGTTCGTACGGGAGAGTTCGGGGAGGTGCAGCTTTGAATGTACGGCAAGAAATGGGCCTATTGAGCGGAGAGAAGGCGGTCGATTTGCTCTTGGTATCGGTCGTAGAAGTGCGCCCAGTCGGTATAGGAAGCGAGTTCGGTTGCACGTTGCGCTATTTCGTTGCGTTGCCCTAGCGAAAGCGAGGCAATGTATTGCACGTTATCGGCTATCGCTTCCACCGCTTCCGTGCGGTTGCCATCGCTCCGAGTTATCACTGCAACGCCGTTTTCTATGCTTCCGTTTGTTCTGCCCAGTAGCGCTTCCATTGCTACGCCAAAGCCGGCAAGTGAGCTACTCACCGTAGGAATACCCAGAGCAAGGCTCTCGTGCGGCGTATATCCCCAAGGCTCGTAGTAGGAGGGAAAGAGGGTTAGGTCGCATGCAGCGGCAAAATCGTAGTAGGACGTATCAAAGATCCCATCTTTCCCATCCAGATAGCAGGGAATGAAGAGCGGATAGATGCTCTTTTGGGTAGCGTCGGAATCGATGAAGCGTATCAACGCCTGCGTCAACGTATCGGTATCAAAGTTGTGCAGCCAGTGGGTCAAGCAAGGTACCTGCATTGCCGTTCCGGGTACGGAAAAGCTTGTTTGGAGCATCTTTTGTAGGTCTGCGCGTGGCTTAGCTACCCAAGCCGGCACGGCAAAGATGGGTACCCAGGGGAGCGGAAGGGCTTTCTCTTGCAGATTGTATAGGGTATCGATAACCAAATCGTACCCTTTGTTATGGTATTCGTATCGTCCGGATGTGAGCGAAATGAGCGTCTCAGGGGAAAGCTCCACGCCGTAAAGGGCGGATACGGTACGCAGTATTAGTTCGCGAACTCCGTTGCGCTGCTGTGCGAAGCGTGCCCGTTCCGCCTCGCCGAATAGAGGAAATCCGTTGGGGAGAACAACTGGATCAACCCCAAAGAATCGTTGGCACTCGCGAGCCGTTACATTGCTCACGGTAGCAAAGAGGGATGCGCTCCGGGCAGCGGCTCGTTCAACGCCGTGTTTCGCTTCTACATTCAGCTCGGCTGCCATAATCTTTTCGTCGTATTGATCGAAGTAATGGTAGAGTTCCTTGCCGTTGCTTGCCAAAGATCGCCCCAGTGTTGTGGCGTGGGTGATGAAGATAGTGGGCAGTTTGGGACAGCATTCTTTAAGGCGAAGTAGCGCAGCGCCGACGGTCCACTCGTTAAAGATAGCCACAAGGGCGCGCTCCGAGCGGAAAAAATCATACAGCGAAGCTATAACATCGGCAACGTTCATTGAGAAAGAGATGGCTTGTGGGTAATCGTCAAAGCCTTTATCCGAGCAAATACCATACCGTTCCCAAAGGGTATAATAGAATGCATTGCGCGCTTCCTCGGTCACTTCGTAGGAAACCAATAGTACGGGTGGGCGCGAGGGAAGTCGCCACGTGCCTATTTGATAGCGAAAGGGTAGTGCGGCGTGGGCGCTCCATTCGGAAAGAAAGGGCACTTCAGCGGGCTCGAACTCTTCGGGCAGGGAGCCATCGGTGGGCAATGGACCGATAAAGAGGATTTGCCCATCGTGCCGAAGCATCATTTCCTCGGCGCGACCGGTTAGAACGGTGTGAATGCCCCCTACTTTATGGCAAACCTCCCAGGAAGTTTCCATGATAAGGGTGGGCTTGTGGGTCAGTGCAAATCGGCTGTTTCGGAGAGCACTGCGCTCAAGCGTTTGAGTATATCCCTGTTTCCCTTGTTCCATTGGAGAAGCCTTTCCTTAATTAGTTCCCTTGTTTGGGGTGTTTCGGCAAGCCGAATCGCCAGATGTAATGCAGAAGGGGGAAGCTCAGGAGCGGTTTCGATAGCATCCAAAGCCCTTTCGATAGATTCCCGCGATAGTGGCAATTCCGTCAAAAGTCGTCGGGCGAGCGCATTGTACGCCGTTTCCGAAGCATAAGGCGTAGTAGACGTAGCGAGCAGACTTTGTAGGATTGAATCGAAATTGTGCGCTGGAGCCACGAGGTGATAGGCGAGAAGCTCGGCAGCTTCGCGCGACGAAACTTCTCGCAAAAGGCGAACAATCTGCACTGCATCGGCATCATCTTTGGGGAAAAGAAGGATACCAAGGAGCTTTAGTTCACGCATTTGATGGTGAAGCAAGGCATCGGACAACTCGCGAGAAGGGGTATATCCGGTAGCAACTTCCCTAATTTGTGGAATGGAAAGACCCATATTAAGGGCACCTCCGGCTCCTTTTTGACGCATTGAAGCCGCCGTAGCTCCGTCCCTTAGGCTAAAGACGGTAGCTTTTATCTCCTTGAGTGTCTGCTCGACGGCGGACATCGGTTAGTTGATAGAGGCTATTAACCCGAGGAAAAGCCGTGCCATCCGTTCACCTGCAGCATTAGCGGCTTCAATCACTTCCTGCGCATCATTAGTGTAATTGCCGTCAAAGTGCCATCCTTCGTTGGTGATGACTGAGATACCGAAGACGCGTATACCGGCATGGCGCGCTACAATTACTTCGGGTACCGTACTCATTCCAATGGCATCTCCGCCCCCGATTTGGTAGAAACGGTATTCAGCGGGCGTTTCGTAGCTGGGACCTGTTAGAGCTACATATACGCCTTCCTTCAGCTCAATGCCCTCTTTTGCGGCAATTTCCTTAGCTGTGGCGCGCAGTTCGCGGTCGTATGCCTTGCTCATATCGGGGAAGCGTACGCCGAATTGTTCGTTGTTAGGACCGATCAATGGGTTAGGAATCTGGTTGATGTGGTCTCTGATCATCATCAGATCGCCCACTCTGAAGTCGGGATTAATCCCTCCGGCAGCGTTAGAGACAAAGAGGACTTCAACGCCCAGTAGCTTGAGTACGCGCACCGGGAAGGTGACAATCTCCGGAGTATAGCCTTCGTAGTAGTGAAAGCGTCCCTGTAGAGCAATTACGGCTTTACCTCCAAGCTTGCCCACAATGAGGTTCCCCTTGTGTCCGATAGCTGTGGACGCGGCAAAATGAGGGATTTGCGTGTAAGGAATAACGGTTGGTTCTTCGATTTTGGAGGCTAATTCGCCTAATCCACTGCCCAGAATGATGGCTATTTTCGCCTTGTAAGGCATCTTAGCGTTGATGAATGCAGCGGCTTCCGTGTAATGATTTTGCGGTATCATATTGGCTTTCGATTGATTTTGTTCTATTCTTTTTGTGTTTCTTTTCTGCTCTTCTTGGCACAAATATACTACATTCTACATAGGAGCGGGTATTCCTACGAAATGAAAATACCTATATTTAGGTATACCTAAGGCGTGTGATGCATTACATTTAGGTATCAGAGAGCTTGATAGTGGGCACTAATTTTGCAGTCAGAAAAGGGATAGTAGCCGAAAGGCATCCCAGTATAAGAGAAAAAGAATATGTACTCAAAGAAGCTAATTGCACTGTTGCTGGTGCTACCTTTTGCTTTTTCTGCAAGGGCGCAGCGTAGTGCTATCGAGGAACAGGCCGTGCCACCGCGTTGCACAGATACGAGTCGTTGCACACAAATGCAGGCTACGGATGCCGTAAGCGGTGCTACGCCGCAAATGAACTTTACGCGTTCGCTTTTAGATCGCATTAGCCTAAGCGGCTACGGAACGGTTAATTACCACAACTACCTCCAGTACGATACGGATCTTTACATGAAGGACAAGCTCTCCTTTGAGCGATTCGTCATGTACCTTAATCTGCGTCTAACGAATTGGATGACGCTGAAGACTGAATTCGAATACGAATACGGTGGAGCCGGAGCTACGATGGAATTCGATTCTCAAGAGGAAGCGGGCGAATACGAGATTGAAGTAGAGCAGGGCGGTGAGGCCAAAATGGAGAAATGTTACCTTGAAATGGCTTTGGACCCACGGATCAACGTGCGTGTGGGGCAGCTCAAACTTCATATCGGGCTGGGACAAACGCTGGATCACCCCACACAATACTTTACGGTTCTCCGCCCTGAAATGGAAAACACAATGCTACCGATGGGTTGGTACGAGCCCGGTATACAATTATTCGGTGGATTCTTCAATAATCGCCTCCAGTACGAGCTTACGATTTCGGGCGGTCTGGATGCATCCGGCTTTAGTAGCCGCAATTGGATTAAGCGCGGACATCAAACACGCTTTGAGCAATCAGTTGCAGAAGCTCTTGCACTGAGCGGACGCGTTGACTGGCACTTCGCTCCCGAACGGGATAACTTTTTCGGCATGAGTGCCTATTGGAACAACACAACGCCCAACCGTCCGAAACGGGATATGGACGATGTTAAGGGTAATCTATTTCTTATGGAGGGGCATTTTTCCTATAATCGCGGACCGTTACGATTCAATGCTTCCTCCGTATGGGGTATCCTTCAGAATTCCGATCTCATTAGCCAGCGCAATCGCAATCTATCGAATGCACTCGGCGTAAAGCGAACTCCGGTAGGTCACCAGGCTTTAGGAGTTTCCGCGGAAATAGGGTATAACGTGCTTTCCTTTGCGCCACGTGTTCAGAAACACAAGCTCTATCCTTTCCTGCGGTACGACTTCTACGATACTATGTGGCGCACGGAAGGGGTGATCGTTAAGCAACCACGTCAACAGCGAAACACGATAACCACCGGGCTCAATTGGCAGATCGCCGATTATCTCATAGTGAAGGCAGAGTATCAGGATCGCATCTTAGGCTCCGAACACGTTGACCGCGTCACCAGCAAACCACAGGGACGCAAGCAAAGAGAAAGAACTTTCTCTATAAGTATGGGCTTTGTCTACTAATCAAAGGGTATCACTAACTAAATGAACAAAGGAATCAAATAAAAATAGTATGAAACTGAAACTTATCTCATTAGCAGCCGCTGCAGCGGTATGCGCCCTGGCAGTTTCCTGTCAGAAGGAACCGAAGAAGAGCGACGACACACGCAACGCGCTCACGGTTGAAGTGCTGAAGAACGTTTCCAATAACGTGATTATGGCAACATATACCGATCTTGAAAAGCTCGCCGACCAGCATCTGAAGGCGATTAAGGCTTTTCGCGCCACACCTAACGACGCTAATCTTAAGGTCGTTAAGGACACGTGGCGTGCTGCACGTGTGGCATGGGAACAGAGCGAAGCTTTCCTCTTCGGACCTACAGACCAGCAAGGTTTGGACCCCGCTATGGACTCGTGGCCTGTTGATCAGGTTGAAATGGACGCTATGCTCAAGGGTAACGATCCTATTACCGCTGAATCAATTGCCGCCAACAACGATACGCGTGGCTTCCACCTTCTTGAGTACATCATTTGGGGCGAAAGCGGCAACAAAGCTATAGCCGATTTTACCTCTCGCGAATTGGAAATGATGGAAGCTGCCGGTGAAGACCTCTACAACAATACTGCCACGCTGAAGAAGGAGTGGAGCACATTCGTATTTGGGCTCATCAATGCCGGTATAGAAGGCAATGGTAAGTATCCGTCCACACGTAGCGGTATCCAGGAATTGGTTGAAGGAATGTCGTCCATCTCCAATGAAGTTGCTAACGACAAGATTGACGAACCGCTGAATGGTAAGGGCGATGGGAAAGATGGTAAGCCACACCCCGATTTGGAAGAATCACGTTTCAGCCATAACTCAAAGACGGACTATATCAACAACATTGAAAGTATCTATAACATCTATACCGGTAGTTACAAGAACCACTCCGGGAAGGGTGTTGCGGATATCCTCATTTCGCTCGGTCAAAAGGGGCTGAACGAAAAAACCATCAAGGCAATCAAAGCCTCACAAGCTGCCATCAACGCAATTCCGGGAACCTTTACAGATGCCATCAAGATCGATAATCCCGAAGGGCGTAAAGCTGTTGCCGCTGCGCGTGATGCTGCCGCTGAATTGAGCACAATCCTTGAAACAGAAGTGCTCCCTGCTATCGTTAATGCGCCCGCCGACAAGATTTAAGGCGTTCGCATAGACCACACGATTACTATCCCGGAGCGCGTAGGTCGCTTCGGGGTAGACGTGCATATACGGCACTCGTGCCTACCTGCGTTCTTTCCCCACTATTCAGCCGATAGCTCCCGAGGAAACGGATCGTTGCTTCGCACTAAACAGAATTCTTCTTCGGACCTAACGGGGAAAAGTCTATAGGGTTTCCGAAAAAAGTCTATAGAGTTTTCTGAAAAAGTCTATAGAGTTTTCTCAGAAAGTCTATAGAGTATTTTTCGTTTGAAAGGGACAAAAAATCCGATAGCTCAGAAGAAAGGTTTGATTCGTCCGCATCTAAAGCTCGTTGGAGTGGGAAGGAGTGCTTTTTTTGAAACAGAATAATAAATGAAACACAGAAAAGGAAATGAAACACAAGTTACTATTGCTTTTGGCAGTGGCAGGCGCGATAACCGCCTGTGCACCCGATAAGCCTCGTGAGGAAGATCCTTATGACATTGGCCTGCATAGTTATCCCGGAGGGAAGAACGGTACCACGCGTTACGTTGGTAGCCAAGCGTATGGACAAGCTATTGGCGGATTGACCGACGAGGAAGCACGCCTTTTTGACCATGGGGATAAGATATTCGAACAAACGTTCGTTCCTGAAGGCCCCGTCTTCTATGGCTTAGGGCCGCTTTACAACAACACAAGTTGCTCTGCTTGCCACCCTCGTGAAGGGCGTGCTAAGTTCCCCGCTAACCTGAACGATATCAGCGGATTCTTCCTTCGTACCAGTATCGGCAATGATCCTATTACCGGTCCTATTGCAACGCCCCAATTTAGCGGACAGCTGCAGCAAATGGCAGTGCGTGGTCACGCTAAGGAAGTGCAGTTTGCCGTTCGTTACGAGGAACAAAAGGAAGTGTTCCCCGATGGAACGGTCGTTATTCTGCGTAAACCGATCTATTCCGTTTACGATACGTATCTTCCTTTCCCCTCCAACGCAATGACATCTCCTCGATTGGGGATGCCTGTGTATGGGTTAGGGCTCCTGGAATGTATCCCCGATGAACAAATACTCGCTTATGCAGACCCCTATGACCGTGACGGCGATAAAATATCCGGACGGCCGAACTATGCAATCGAACAGAAAACCGGTAAGACGCTTCTTGGTCGCTTTGGCTGGAAAGCAAATACCGCTACGCTGCTTGACCAGTGCGCTGATGCCTTTACCAATGATATGGGTATCACTCACTATCTGCACCCGGTAGACCTATCCTACGGACAGCCTAACGGTGAAAAGGATAACAAAAAGCCGGTAGAACTGAGCGATTACGACCTTGATGCTGTGGTCTTCTATGCACGAACACTCGCCGTTCCTGCTCCGCGCGGTCTCGATCGCAAGGAGGTAAAGGAGGGCGCTCGGCACTTTATTGATTTGGGCTGCTCCAAATGCCACGTTCCTTCAATGAAAACCGGAGAAAACAAGTATTGCAAAGCACTTTCAAACCAGACCATCTACGCATATACCGATATGCTAATCCACGATATGGGCGAAGGGCTCGCCGATGACCGCCCCGACTTCCTCGCCAACGGCAACGAATGGAAAACTCGTCCCTTGTGGGGAATCGGACTTACGGAAACGGTGAACGGATACTTCAACTTCCTGCACGATGGCCGCGCCAAGAGCTATGAGGAAGCTATCCTCTGGCACGGAGGTGAAGCGGAAACCGTAAAGGAAAAGTACAAAGCGTTACCCAAAGCCGAACGCGACAAGGTGATCGCTTTCCTGAAAGCCCTTTAATGCGGCGTTACTTTTACATTATCTGAACGCAA
This sequence comes from uncultured Bacteroidales bacterium, assembly GCA_902489445.1. Lineage (GTDB taxonomy): Bacteria > Bacteroidota > Bacteroidia > Bacteroidales > Porphyromonadaceae > Porphyromonas. The sequence continues at coordinate 8,660 of CABTZX010000024.1, read as the reverse complement.
TGTGGGGATGTCCGTTTGGGGCATCCCTGCACTGACTTATTAGCTTTGAAACTATCTATTTCTAAAATCCGTCGCACCGGGCAAATAGCTACTTTCGTATTGCTCGCGCTCTTATCGCTCATTATGGGCTACGCAACGGTTGTAGAGACCCGTTCGGGGCAACTCACCGCTGCTACCTATATATATGGTACCCCTTGGTTTGCAATCCTTTGGGTGCTTGCTGCAATAGGAATCGTTGTTTCGTTCCTTCCTTTCAAGCGGAAAAGCCCAGCTGCCGTAATGCACGCCGCAATGGTGTTGATTGCCGTAGGCGCATTAACAACCGCAATGACCGCCCGAAGTGGCGGATTAACCCTCGAACGAGGTAAAACATACCATAGTTGTACCGATAAATCCAACCGGACCATGGAGCTTGGCTTTTCTATCCGTTTGGATAGTGCATCAACGCGCTTTTATCCACTCAGTACAACTCCCATGGACTGGGTAGCACACATTACCACCCAGCAGACGGACGAAGCTCCGCGTCAGTCTGTGCTTTCGATGAACCAAATAGCGCATGTGAAGGGCGTCCGAGTCTTTCTTCAAGGAACGGACCACGATGGCAACCATATTTACGCCACCTTCTCACGCGACAGAGTCGGCACACCACTAGTATATTCTGGCTTCGTGCTGTTTCTTTTGGCTATGATCGCCATGCTGTGCGACAAACGAAGTGGCTTCCGTCGTCGCATCGCCATCCTTGGGCATACCGCTCCGATACTGATTCTTTTTCTTGTGGCATCGCCGCACGCAAACGCCACCGGATTGGTCGCTCCGGTTGTCTCCAAAAAGGAAGCAAAGGCATTGTGCGAACTTCCAATGCACTACAAAGGACGTGTGGCTCCGATCGCTGTGCTGGCGGGAGACTTTGCGCTGCGTACAACCGGCTCGCTCCACCCCGAAGGAATCGATTATCGCCAATATTTGTGGCAGTGGATCTACTGTTTTGACCGCATGAAGGCCTTGCCTGTAATCCGCGTTAAGAACGCTCCATTAAGAAAATACCTCGGACTTACCGATAAACGGGTTGCCCTGACCGACCTTTTTGACCGATCCAAGGGATATCGCCTTCAGCCACTCCTTGAAGCGTACGATCGTGGCGAACGAAACAAACTCCTCTCCGCAGCGGTTTCTCTGCACGAAGCAGTAGAAATGTGCTTCCATCTGCATACCGGCGAGTTGCTGACGCTATTTCCATTTGAGGAAAGCCACGATAAATTCATCTGGCGTGCACCTGGAGACGCTCGCCCCAAATCGATGAGCGATTTGGATGCCGCCTTTACGGAGCAAGCACTAGACATACTCAGGGAAAGTCTCGCAGATGAGCCGAAAGCACTTGATATTATTAGCAAAATAGGGGCATACCAGCGGCTCCAAACCGATAACCGCCTTCCATCCGTCTCAAAACTTCGTGCCGAAAGTCTCTATACAGGCTTCGACTTTCTGCCGTGGGCGGCGCGTTGTGCCGTAATGCTCGGCTTCATTGCCTCACTCTGTGCAGTAATTGCCCTCATTAAAGGGAAAAAGATGTCATGGATTGCTCCTGTTGCTCGCACGTTGCTGGGGCTATTCCTTGCAGTAATCCTTGTTGTGGTTCTGTGGCGCACCTATATTATTGGGCGCATTCCCATGGCAAGCGGATACGAAACGATGCTTCTGCTCTCTTTGCTGCTCGCTGCGGCAGCTCTGATCGTTAGCTTTCGAGAACCGCTCCTTGCATCGTTTGGTTTGCTGATGGGAGGCTTTGCACTTATGGTTGCTACATTCAGTCAAATGAATCCGCAGATTGCTTCGCTGATGCCTGTACTCCATTCGCCACTTTTGTCCTTGCATGTCAGTTTGGCGATGGCATCGTACGCACTCTTTGCCCTTGCTGTACTGCCTTCGCTCGCAATGCTTTTGGCTGCACCCTTCGCCCGCAAGCTACCGCATTATGAAAACGTATCTCTCCGAGCTCGCCTGCTTGCCGAATTACTCCTATATCCTGCTTTGCTGCTCCTTGCGGCGGCAATTGCCATCGGCTCCGTGTGGGCGAATGTAAGCTGGGGCGCCTATTGGAGCTGGGACCCGAAGGAAGTATGGGCGTTGATCGCTTTTGTGGTCTACTCGGCACTGTTGCATGCACCGATTGTACGCTTTCTGCACCAGCCGATAGGCTTCCACGTTTCGCAACTCTTCGCATTCCTCGTACTTCTTTTCACCTATTTGGGCGTGAATATGTGGCTCGGAGGAATGCACGCTTATGCTTAATCCGTGAAAGTAGGGTAGTGCGGTGTTATATACCGAACACACGTCCCACGTAAAACAGAGCTCTTACTTCGCATTTAGCAGAAGGAGAGCTCTGTTTTTTACTAATACTTCCGCGGGAAAAGGCGTACCTTTGTAGGAAAACAGAGCAGAATGAGGGATACTAAGCACGGAAGAGAGCAGCGAAGGCAGGCGTGTAGTAGCGTGAACGGGGTATGGGCTCCGTACGTAGCTACGTTGCTTTGGGCTGTTGTGTGTGGTTGCGGTTACGCGTTTTGGGCAAAGCGTGCAGGCGTTTGGGCAATGGATTCGTGGCTCGACTTCTTTCGTTTCCAAACACCGCTCTATCTATTTTGGACAATCGGCTTTGTGATTATGTTTGCTGCACCGCTTCGCTTTACAAAGTATTTCTCCGATTTTACGAAAAAGAAGAGGGGCGTTTCATCCTCAAAATCCCTTGAAGCTGACAGCGAAAACCCTTATTCTTCCCAAACCGCGAGGGATGGTTTGTCCGCCAAATTTATAGAAACGAACCGCGAGAAGCTTTGTTCGGAGAAAATGCATCGGTGCGGAACAGATGCCGTAAGCTATGCGGTGATGCTTTTATGGGCTATGGGTTACGCGAATCTTCTCATCGGTTTCTTCAATAGTCTATTGGGAACGTGCCTTTTCTTCCTTTTGGGCTTTATTCTGCACGGTTATTCACAGGCGCGTAAAGGGATCAAGCCGAGCTTTTCACCGAGGCTTTTTATTATAGCTACGATACTTTACGTTGCTTATGAAGCATTAACGCTTTGCTGGAGCCCACATTTAGTCCGAAGTGAAGAGTACTTTCGGCGCGAATTGTGGCTTGCAGTCGTGCCAATTGCCCTATTTTGCTATCCGCCGGAACGACAATTAGTCCGCGGATTTATGGAGTATGCACTCCGCATCACGATGCTTTATCTTTCGTCAGTGCTACTCCTTTATTTATGGCTATGTTCTGCCAATGGCATTTCGTCGTTTGCTTGCTTTACATTGAGTAAACTTTATTTGCCACTTCCGTGGGGAAAAAGCAGTCCGGTAACGCTTTTATCGCTCTTCGGCTGGCAACATTACACCTATCTTTGCGTTATTTTCACGATGCCGTTCCTCTACTATGCCGTGCGGACCCCTCTTCGATCGGCGAAAGGAACGGTACTTATCTTGCTTTATGTGGAGATGCTTGCCTTTACCATAATCATGCAGAGCCGTATTTGTATGCTCTTTTTGTGTGCTTTAGGTGTGGTGTTACTTATCAAAGCGTCTACGCGGATGAGCGTTTTTAAGGTAGTTATTGGCGGACTTATAGTTGCCTGTTTGGTGGTACTAGTACTGGCAATAGCATTTCCGGATCTACTTGGCTACTTTACGGACGAACATCGGCGTGCTCTCCTTCGCATCGGCAAAAGCTATATAGGGGAGCATCCGTGGCGTGGCTTTGGACTTGCGTCTTCGGAGGAACTGATTCGTCCATTTATGCAGGGATACAATGCCGGGCACTTCCATAATCAGTGGATGCAGAGCTACTTAGAGGGCGGCATCGTCAGCGCGGTACTTATCACGATCGTCCCCCTTTCCTATATTGCAATTGCTCTGAGGAGGCGCTGCGCAGATGCGCTTCTTGCAGGGCTTTTCTTTATACTTATCTTACTGATTGAGCTAGTCTTCATCTTCCCGGAATACCTTATCGGAATGATGATAATGCTCTGTTTTCTCATAGAAAAACGAACAAAATGCCTTTCAACAAGGGAAGAAATATGGCTATAAAACGTATTTGTGCGCTTACGATGGTGCGCAATGATGACTTTTATCTACGCAAGTGGACTGAATACTATGGTAAAGAGCTCGGAGAAGAGCATCTCTACATTTTTCTGGATGGTAAGGATCAGCCAATCCCATCGTGGTGCCCGAAGGCGCATATTGTTGCCGTGGAAAAGATTAAAGGTCAGGTTGTAGAAGCAGAAAAGGGACGGTTGGACTTTCTCTCCAAAGAAGCGACAAAGTTGCTCAATACATACGATTTAGTTATTGGCTGTGATGCGGACGAATTCCTCGTGGTTGACCCCGCGAAAGGACTTGGTTTGGCGGAATATCTCAGTACGCGGCGCATTCGAACCAGCCTATCGGGATTGGGCGTAGATGTAGGGCAGCGCACGCAGGAAGAGGGTATTATCCGCAACGATGCGCCTTGGCTTGCGCAAAGGCATTATGCACGTCTCTCCACGCGCTATACAAAGCCGTGCGTTGTGGCGCGTCCGCTCCGCTGGGGTAGGGGATTTCACCGCGTAAAGGGACATAACTTTCGGATAGATCCGCATCTTTATCTCTTTCACTTCGGTTATTTCGATTTGGAGCGTCTACGTGCGCGTTTTGAGGATCCGAGCCGTCGGGACGCGGGATGGACTGCTCATTTGAAGCGCAGAAGCAAGACCATTCGGCTCGTTTCGGGGCAAAGAAAGGCACACGAGTGGGATTCCGCTACTCGAAAAGCACGCATGATGCAACAGATAGTACGCCCTGCATATGCGTGGAATAAGCCTGCTATGTTCGGAAAGGTGGTGATTGTTCGCATTCCCGAACGCTTCTCGCACATCGTTTAGACCGGAGTTGCCGCTCCGCACTTACCACAGTGATTTCCAAGTCGAGGCTCAGGAAGAAACTCGACTTGATATGTTCGGATAGGGAGTTCTATCGGCTCATTGCAATAGGTATATAGGTTTCAATTCAAAGGTATATACCTTTTGAGCGAGAGGTATATACCTTTCAAACGAAACTTATATACCTTTCGACACGACTGTTGGATAAGAGCCGATGATCCTCTCCATCTCGCTTATTCCAAAGCCACGTGAGGTAGGGCAGTTAGTCGCCCGGTTCGTCTAAAAAGGAACGGATAAAGGTTTGCGCTTTACGCTCTTGCTCGGTTTCCGGTCGGGAGAAAACGCCCAATTCCCATAGCTCTGCAACCCTGCGTCTCGCTTCCGTCCGTTCGTGTGGTGCAGTAATGCAGCGAATCTTTTTGATTAAAGTCCGTGAAATCACCGCCCACATTATGTTGCGCTCCCATTGGTTTTGCTGGTATTCCGTTGCTTTTTCGCAGTAGAGCGTATAGCTGTGCCGCAACCCTTCCGTCCAGAAGCAGAGCTTCTTTAGCTGATCCCGCTGGGACGTGATGGAGCCGAAGTTTGGTCGATAGTAGTAAAGCGGCAGTTGGGTTATGGTTGCGCTCGGATTACGTAGCATTACTTCGCTCCACCAAGGAAAGTCTTCATACGAAAGGCCTTTGATGAACGGAATATCCGCTATCAGTTCGCGCCGAAAGAGATACTTCCACACGTAATTATGTTTGATGGGATTCTTGATTCCACTATGAGAATACTCGGTTGCGTGCGCATAAACATCCTTTGTTACTGTGTATTTTACCTTGGCGGGATCGTACTTTTTGCGCAGACTTAGGGGACGTAAGCGGTCGGTGTTGGCTCCTAACCGATGCAACACGAGCGCGGTTGACCGATACACACCATCCTTGTACCAGGAAACAAGATCCGTTTGGGTGCGCTCAATTAGAGAAAAAGCGATTTCCATCGTCTGTGGGTGAATGAAATCATCGGAGTCGAGAAACATCAGGTAGCGACCAGTGGCGCGCTGCATACCGCTGTTTCGGGCATCCGAAAGCCCTCCGTTGGGCTGATCTACCACCACAAAGCGCGGATCGCGTGCAGCATATTCGCGCAAAATAGCCGGACTTTGGTCGGGACTGCCGTCATTAACGCACACCGCCTCCCAATCGGTAAACGTTTGTGACGCAACGCTATCCAAGCATTGTCTAAGGAAACGCTCCACTTTGTACACCGGAATGACGACGGAAATAGCCGGCATACGCACTACAGCTTTATGCTTTCCACCGCGCGCTCTATGCGGCGAACCGATTCTTCCTTACCTAAAATGGCCAAAATGTCCGCCAAATGCGGGCCACTCAATGCTCCGACCAGCGCCAAACGCATAGCGTTCATCACCGCTCCCATTGAATATCCTTTGGCGTTAATCATCTCTTCCAGAGCGGTTTCTATCGGCTCGCTCTCGAAAACGGATATAGCTTTGAGCGTTTCAATGGCATCGTGCATCAGCGTGGGAGTATCGGCTTTCCAACGCTTCTTTACCGCTTTGGCATCATATGTATCGGGTGCTTCGTAGAAAAAGCGCGCTTCACCAAGCATTTCGGGCAGTAGTTTGACGCGATCCTTCACCGACTGCGCCACCGCTTTAGTATTGATATTGCCTTCTGCGATACCTGCTTTTGCAAGCTGGGATCGGAGGATTTCGGCAAGTTCCTTAGATGGTAACTGCTGAATGTATAGATGATTGAACCACTTCCCCTTTTCAAAATCGAACTTTGCTCCGCTTTTCGAGCAGCGTTCCAATGTGAACGCTTCCGTCAATTCACGGAGATTCATCTCTTCACGTCCATCGCCTGGGTTCCATCCCAATAGAGCCAGGAAGTTAAGCACTGCTTCCGGTAGGTAGCCACTCTCACGGTATCCGGAGGAAATTGCCCCAGAAACAGGATCGTGCCACTCTAATGGGAAGACGGGGAAACCGAGCCTATCGCCATCGCGCTTGCTCAGTTTGCCGTTGCCCTCCGGCTTCAATAGGAGCGAAAGATGCGCAAATCGAGGCATTTCCCAGCCAAAAGCCTCGTACAGTAACTTGTGTAACGGCGAACTGGGTAGCCACTCTTCACCGCGAATTACGTGCGTTACCTCCATAAGGTGGTCATCCACGATGTTGGCGAGGTGATAAGTGGGCAAATCGTCACTTTGCTTGTAGAGCACTTTATCGTCCAAAATCGACGAATTAATGCATACCTTTCCGCGAATAAGATCGTCTACTTCCACATCTCTGCCTGGTTCGATTTTGAAGCGAACCACGTACGGCACGCCCGCATCTTCGAGCTTTTGGCACGCTTCGGGGCTTAAGGCGAGGCTGTTCTTCATACTGAGCCGCGTAGAAGCATCGTATTGAAAGTTGGGGATTTCCTTACGTTTTGCCTCCAACTCCTCTGCCGTATCGTACGCTTTATAGGCTTTTCCGGCGTTGAGAAGCTCGGTTACGTACTTGCGGTATATATCGCGCCGTTCGCTCTGCCGATACGGTTCGTGCGGACCGCCCTTGCCAACGCCCTCATCAATCTCAATTCCGAGCCAATCCAATGCTTCAATGATGTAAGCTTCGGCTCCCGGTACGTAGCGTTTGCTATCGGTATCCTCGATGCGCAGTATCATTGTTCCGCCAAAGTGACGTGCAAAAAGATAATTATATAGTGCCGTGCGGACGCCACCGATGTGTAGCGGTCCCGTTGGACTGGGAGCAAAGCGTACCCGCGGATGCATGTTTTCCTTCATTTGGTTCTTTCCTTTCCGGGCGATGAGCCGTACCCGCCGCCCACTTATACTTACCTTCGTTACTACAAAAGTACGATGTTCCGAGCAAACAATGCTCATTCTCCCCCTAATCCCTCCCAATGAATCACCCAGAGCAATAGGATTTTTAATAGAGTTTTAACCTGCTGATCTCCCTTTCCGATCCTTGCAAGAAAGTTCTCTTATGGGAGATACTCGCTTAGCGATGCGCATTCTTTCCTCAATTCCGTCGCTGCGAACCACCTTAACACGCAAAGCAACGCACTTTTAAATGAGTGCTGGAGAAATACATCCCGCCTTCTCCCTAATCGTTTCTTCGTGCTTTCGAACCGCCTTGCCCCGTAATGTTGGGCAGGATGATAGAACAAATCGGAACGTGGAGCGGAACGAAACAGAGCAGGAAACAATATAAGCTGAGCCGTAGAACGGTAGTTATTGAAGTAGAGGACGCTCAATGTTGGAGCCGAACTTACGAGGATACGCCACGGAGAATGGTAGAAAACGACTCGGTAATACGAAGATGATGGAACAGAGGTCTGTAGAATACTGGTTGTTTGTGCGGTGATGTCGAGTCCGAGAATGGGTGGTGACAGAGCTTGGAATGGGAGGATACTGATCAATCGTACGAAGAAAGCGGAGTGGTAGGTGGGTGATGGTGGGGCAGAGGATAGGAGGAGTCGAATCGGTTGTACGAAGGAAATATAGTGGAGTATGGGTAATACCTGAGCGCGGAAGAGTAGAATCCGGAGCTTGGGACAGGAGCTGTCGGCGTGCGGACCTGGTCAAGCTGGGTCAGAGGATAGGAGGTGTCGAATCGGGTTGTACGAGGGAAACGGAACGGAGGATGGGAGGTATCGGATCGTTTGTCCTATGCGATCGGAGAAAAGTCTATAGACTTCCGGAAAATACTCTATAGACTTTTTCAGAAAAATCTAT
>CABTZX010000023.1 GCA_902489445.1 uncultured Bacteroidales bacterium | reverse complement strand
GGAAAATACTCTATAGACTTTTTCGGAAAACTCTATAGACTTTCTGGAAAAACTCTATAGACTTTCCTCGGATACCCTATAGACTTTTCTCTGATACCTCCATACAAACGCTCGAACAGCATGGGAGCAACGCTCCGTTTGTATGGGACAACCGCTCCGCTCTCTCGGTAGAAAAGAGCGCGAAGGGGTGCTGATGCGAGGCGGCTCCTTCGTTGAAAAGGGGCAAAAGCCGGGGAGGGGCAGTGCCGTTCTACAAGTACGGTGAGGCGGCGCGTGCGTTGGTTGATGTGCGAAGGGGTGCTGATGCGAGGCGGCTGCTGCGCTAAGATGGAGGAGAGGAGCGGGTCGGATTACGAGATGGGTATCGGGGATGGGGGGAGAAGCAGCGGAGGAATTTGGTCGAGAGAAGTGACGATCAACGGCGCCGGATCAAAGCTCTCGGGAAGCGGCTCGTGTTGCGGATTGAACCAAATAGCACGCAATCCGTAAGCGGCTGCCCCGGCTATGTCGGCATGCCAGCTATCTCCGATGACGACCGATTCGCTCTTTCGGCTGTTGGTAGCGGTCAGCACGGCGTGAAAGAATTGCGGATCGGGTTTGTGGCAGCCAATCTGCTCGCTGATGAATACCCGGTCCACGTAAGGCGCTATGCCGCTTTTGTTCAATTTGGCAGATTGCACTTCGGTCCATCCGTTGGTAATAATATAGATTTTGAAGTGGGGCTTCAGTAGCGCAAGCATATCGAGAGCGCCCTCAACGCATGCGGTTTCGCACTTAACCAACGCCATAAATTCATCGTTCAAAGCCAACATCTGCTCCGCAGTGACGGATTGTCCTGCCAAATGAAGGGGGTACGCCAATCGGGCAATGGTGAGGGACTGCTTATTAATCACGCCGGTTCGGTATAAATGCCAGAGATGGTTGCAGTGCGGCATATAGAGCGCAAAGTACGCCTCAAAGGAGCTGAAGAAGGCGCTCCATCCGTGTTTCTCGTAAAGGATGCTGAGCGCATGCTTGTTGTTGTGGTACGTATCCCAAAGGGTATCGTCGAGATCGAAGAGAAGTTGCTTGGCGTGGATCATTTTGATAGAAATAACGAAACGGAGCAACCATCCCCGTAAAAGAGAGGTTGCTCCGTGTGATTTTAATAGACGCCGCGAAATTAGTAAACGCGAACGACAAGGGTCTTGGATAGGCTCCAGAATGCAGTTGGATCGGAGATTTCCAAGGTGAGGTTCTTATCGGCACCTTCAACCAAACGATAGGAGTTAGCGGGGTGCGGTGTCAGCAGTTCAGCCTTTTTGGAGAGCAACGGCAGCGAAGTGAAGGAGCGGCGATCCACCTGACGGTAGTAATCGCTCACGTAATCGCTGGCTTCCACCTTGCCATTCTTCACGATCTTCATTTCCTTAAGGTCGTTCATTGTTCCCACGCAGTAGCGAACGGTGTTGGCGGCTGCTTCCTGACGCGAAAGTTCTTCGCCCTGCTTGCGGGTTACTTCCTTCTGCGCTTCAATAGAGCCGCTCAGTTCGGTTACCATCGAATCGAGGATGCCGATCTGCAGGTTCTTGTTCTTAAGTTCTTCGGTTAATTGCAGAATTTCCTGCGTTTTATCCTTCAATTGCTTTTCCAGCGAAGCAATGGTGCGTGTGAGCACGGCATTCTTTGCGCCACTGGCTTTGAGTTTTTCGTTAAGGCTTGCCAATTCCTGACGGTTGTTGCGGAGACGTTCGTTAATCATCCGGATATTATCCTCAATGCGTTCGCTACGGCTCATGTTAACTTCGCCGTTAAGCGGATTGGGGCTGATCATTCCTTCCATGGCATTGATTTCCTGGAAGTTGTCGATCACACGCCCGATAATGGCATCGAATTCGTTCATTTGAGTTTGGTATACCGTATTGACCGCTACTACCGAGTCGTAGTCTTGCTTGAGGGTCTTATAGGCACCCGAATTCTTGCCGCAAGAGGCGAGGGTGAGCAACGCCACAAAGAGGGCGGCTGCGAATGTAAGAAATCTTGTTTTCATTGTTCTATTCTCCCTTATTATACTTCTGTTTATTATGGTTCTTGTTCCTGTTGTTTGCGTTTTTGTTCCTTTTTCTGTGATGATTTTAGCTCATCGGTTCCCTGCACTAATAGGACGAACTCGCCTTTCGGCGGCGTGGTTTGGTAGAAATCGGCCAGCTCGTTTAGGGTGCCGCTCTGTACCTCTTCGTGTATTTTGGATAGTTCGCGTACGGTGACGGCTTGGCGCTCGCTACCAAAGGCGATGCATAGGTCGCGGAGCGTTCGCTGTACACGGAACGGCGATTCGTAGAAGATTATTGTTCGTGGTTCGTGAGATAGCTCCGCGAGCTTCGTCTGTCGTCCTTTTTTTACCGGTAGAAAGCCTTCGAAAGCGAAGCGTTCCGTTGAGAGCCCGCTCATAACCAATGCGGGAATGAGAGCCGTAGCTCCGGGAAGGCAGGATACGGGAACGCCCTCTTCGCGGCACGCTTTTACAAGAAAACTGCCGGGATCGCTGATGAGCGGGGTGCCGGCGTCCGAAATAAGCGCTACACGAAGGCCGGAGGCGATGCGCTGCGCCATTTCGTCCGCTTCCTTGTATTCGTTGAATTTGTGGTGGCTCTCCATAGGTTTCCGAATATCGTAATGCTTGAGCAGGACACTCGATGTGCGCGTGTCCTCAGCCAATATTAGATCGGCTTGCTGTAACTCCTCTAAGGCCCTCAGGGTGATGTCCTTCAGATTGCCTACCGGAGTGGGTATGATTGTGAGTGATCCCATTGCCACACCTCCTTTTCGTACTCCTATGGTATGCGTAACTTGCCAAATAGTATCCCATACCGATGGCAAACTTACAAAAACTATTTCTTATGCAGATGTAGAGGCTCTATTGCTAAGTGTATTCGAACGAACAATTCCGGGGATATCGTCGGGCGTAAAGCGCCAGCGTTTGTGGCTCCAGAGCCAGAAGGAAGGCGCGCGACGTATATTTCGCTCGAGTGCGGTTACGTATCGTTCCATAAGCTCCGGTATACTCATTTGTGCCGCATCGGCAGTGAGTAGTTGCATAGTTCCTTGCCAATGACGGCCTCGCCGCTGTGGTACTATTTCGAGGTAAACCACCGGTAAGCCCAATTTATGCGCTAAACGCGCCCAACCGTCCAGGAATGTTGTGGGTTGGTTCAGGAAGAGCGTGCCATAATGCGCTTGTTCCCGTCCGGGACATTGGTCGGCGAGAAATACGATCAAACGTGTTTCAGCGTCATCCGTAGCATTCTGAGCGGCAAGCACATAGCGGGGAACCTCGAACATCTCTATAGCTTCCGCGCCGTGCATGGTACGCAATCGTTTGGCAATCAGGTCGCCCGAAGCATTATGTAGCGCTTTATACACATTAACCAGCTTGATTCCGAGTGCATTAAGATAGATGGGTGAAGCGGAAAACAGCTCCCAATCGCCACAATGCCCCATAGTTACAAAGATGGTTTTATACCCTTTTTCCTTTAAATCGGTAATCAGCTCCAAGCCTTTTAGGGAGAAATGCTTGCGCAACCGCTTTTCGCTCTCAAACGGCACTTTTAAGCCCATCAGGAACATTGCGGCAAGATGCCGGTAGAAACGCACTTCTGTTGCACGCAGCTGTGCTTGATCCGCTTGCGAAAAGGCACGGCGCAGATTGCTTCTCACTACGTTTCTGCGATAACGAACGATACAACGCAGCAGAAACGCATTCGGACGAACGAGCAACCTGAGCAGTGGCTCCGGAATGCAGGCATAGAGCCTCACCGCCGCCCAGCGCAAACGTATAGTAAAAGGAAGCTTGTTTTTCAATGGAAAGAAGCACCGGAGCGTGTGTAAGTCACAGCCCCGATGCTCGTATTAAAGTTACAAATTATGCTTATGAATGGGATGCGCTTAATCCTCGCAAGCAGAGGGATATCCGTAACGTGCGGTTTCGTCCAGTGCTTCCTCGATGCGCAACAACTGATTGTACTTAGCGATACGATCCGTACGGCTCAAGGAACCGGTCTTAATCTGTCCGGCATTGGTAGCAACGGCAATATCCGCAATGGTGGTATCCTCCGTTTCACCGCTTCGGTGCGATACAACAGCCGTATAGCCGTTACGATGCGCTAAATCGATTGCATCGAGCGTTTCGCTCAGCGTACCGATCTGGTTTACCTTAATTAGTATCGAATTGGCACAATGTTGTTGGATCCCCTTGCGCAGATATTCCACATTGGTTACGAACAGGTCATCGCCAACCAACTGGATCTTATTGCCCAATTCGCGCGTCAGCAGAGCCCATCCTTCCCAGTCATTCTCACCCATACCATCTTCTATCGAATCGATGGGGAATGTTTCAGTAAGTTGTTTGAGGTAAGCCACTTGTTCTTCGATGCTACGCTTGGCACCACTTTCCCCTTCAAACTTGGTGTAATCGTAAACAGAACCATCAAAGAATTCGCTGGCGGCGCAATCTAATGCGATGCGAATATCCTTGCCCGGTTCGTAACCGGCTTGCTTAACTGCCTCAATGATACTGCGAAGCGCATCTTCAGTACCTTCCAAATTAGGAGCAAATCCGCCTTCGTCGCCGACGGCTGTACTGAGCCCGCGCGCTTTAAGTACCTTTTTCAGCGCGTGGAATACTTCTGCACCCATGCGAAGCCCTTCGCGGAACGTAGCAGCACCCACGGGGCGGATCATAAATTCCTGGAAAGCGATAGGCGCATCGCTGTGTGAGCCTCCGTTGATGATGTTCATCATCGGGATCGGCAGAATATGACCATTAACGCCACCCAAGTAGCGGTACAACGGAAGCCCCAATTCACGTGCGGCAGCTTGTGCCACAGCGAGCGAAACACCTAAAATGGCATTCGCTCCCAAGTTGGATTTATTGGGCGTTCCGTCCAGTTCGATCATCTTTTTGTCTATAGCGCGTTGTTCAAATACGCTCATACCGAAAAGAGCGGGAGCAATTACGTTGTTGACATTTTCTACCGCTTTTTCAACGCCTTTGCCTTCATAACGCTGTTTATTTCCGTCACGAAGTTCTACTGCTTCGTGTTCTCCTGTGGAAGCTCCGCTCGGTACGGAAGCGCGACCTACAATACCGTCGCTCAATTCCACTTCTACCTCTACCGTAGGGTTTCCGCGCGAATCCAATATTTCGCGCCCATTAATCATTACTATCTCCATAGTTGTACGGTTCTAATATTCCTATTTTGTTCTCCTTGCAAAGATAGTCATATTTCGTCGTATTCGGCTTCTTTTTTCAGCTCTTTGGGGGCGGAGGGGGTGAGCCACTCGGCAGGGCAGTTTACAAGGATGCGCCTCTTTTTGTTGGGGAGCAGGGGTTCGAGCTGCTGCACGTCCCTTTTGCGGTGAGTTAGGAAGAAGCTGTATCGGTGCCCTCTTCCATCGCTCCACAGCCCCCAATAGCCCATCATGCCGCCGGAAGCGCACAATCGCCAAAAACCGTTCAGGGAGAATCCGTTTGGGAGGGTGGTGGCTTTGTATTCCGAAAGCAATATGTGCTTTTTGTGTAGCAGATGTTTCACGGAGAGCGTATCCCCCTCTTTGGTAACCGATAGGGGGCACATCAGCGCACTGGGAATAGTTATAAACAAGCCGACCAAGATGCTAATCCAACGTTGCCACCCTTGGGAAAGGCAGCCCAAAGCGATTACATTAATTGCTACAAGCGTACAAAATATGGTAATCCCTACTGCCAGTTTATCCCACTTCAGTACATACGTCTGTTTTTCCATAATAGCAGTCTGTTCGTTTAGTCGTTCCACACATCCTTTCTATCTACGGCAAAGATACCCCTTTAGGAGCTAATTCCTAACAGTGAGCATGGAGCCGGACAAAAGGTATATACCTCTCCGTTGATATGTATATACCTTTGCTCAGATAGGTATATACCTTTTGCGGCAAAGGTATATAGGTATTGTCAGCCGTTACCGGTTCACTGTTTGGGCAGGGTTGGTTTGGTAGCGGATAGAGCTCGGAGAACCGTTAGCGCTTCCGGCACGCTTTTGACCTTTTCGATACGTAAGAGCCGGCTTCCCCGCCTACTTTCTTCCAAACGGCACCGCTCGGCGTGAATAGTTGCATAGGTGATAACGGCATCAAACTCCGCGGATTGGTAGTAGGCGTCCGATGCATTCTCGGGAAGGAAAAGACGCAATTTACCCTCATGCAATACAACGCGGCGGAATCCCATAGCACGCGCTACGGAGCGCACGCGGGGTACGTCGATAAGTTGTAGGGCACTATCGGGGAGCGGTCCGAAGCGATCGCGCAGTTCGTCCCTAAATTGCGCTACTTCGGCTTCATCGTTCAGCCCGTCCAAACGGCGGTATAGTTCAATACGCTCGCCATCGTCCGGTACATAGTCGGGAGGAAGCGAGAGGGCAAGGTCGCTTTCGAAGAGCGTTTCGCCCTCATTATCGAACGATGCTTGGCGCACTTCGTCCTTGAAGTATTCAGGGAATTCCTCCGTTTTAACCTCGCGTACCGCTTCATTAAAGAGCTTATGGTATGCATCGAAGCCTAAATCGGCAATAAACCCGCTTTGTTCGCTGCCAAACACATTGCCGGCTCCGCGTATATCAAGGTCCTGCAAGGCGATACGCATCCCGCTGCCGAGATCGGAGTAGGTTTCAATGGCCTTAATCCGCCTGCGTGCCACGCTGCTTAACTGTTCGGGTGGCGGCGTAATCAGGTAACAAAACGCCTTTTTGTTGCTTCGTCCCACTCTGCCGCGCAGTTGGTGCAAATCGCTCAGTCCGTAGCGCTCGGCGTCGTCAATGAATATGGTGTTGGCGTTGGGTACGTCGATGCCGTTTTCAATAATAGTAGTGGCGACCAAAACATCGTACTCGTAGCGCGAAAAGGATAGTATAAGTTCTTCAAGTTCAGTTTGATTCATTCTGCCGTGCCCCACTGCTATGCGAGCATCCGGCACCTCTTTGCGCAATTTGTCCGCTAACGCCTCGATATCACCTATCCGATTGTGTACAAAATAGACCTGCCCGTTGCGGCTTAGCTCGTAATTGATCGCTTCGCCGATCTGTTCGATGGAGAAAGAGATCCGTGCCGTGGCGATGGGATAGCGGTTGCGTGGCGGCGTCATTATGTTGGAAAGGTCGCGCGTGCCCATAAGCGAGAACTGAAGCGTACGCGGTATCGGCGTGGCACTCATGGTGAGCGTATCCACGTTTACCTGCATTTTGCGGAGCTTTTCCTTAACGGCAACGCCAAACTTCTGTTCCTCGTCGATAATGAGTAAGCCAAGATCCTTAAACTCAACCTCTTTGCCGGTTAGTCGGTGCGTGCCGATCACAATATCGACGCGTCCCGATTTCAGCCCTTCGAGGATCGCTTTTGACTCTTTTGTCCCCTTGGCACGCGAATAGTAGGCTATCGTGACGGGGAAGCTCTTGAATCGCTCCGTAAATGTGCGGTAATGCTGGTACGCGAGCAATGTTGTGGGCACCAAAACGGCAACCTGCTTGCTATCGGCAACCGCCTTGAATGCGGCGCGCATCGCTACTTCTGTTTTGCCGAAACCTACATCGCCACAGATGAGCCTATCCATCGGCTGGCGGCTCTCCATATCCGTTTTGACCGCTTCCACCGCTTTGGCTTGGTCAGGTGTTTCCTCATAGATAAAGGAAGCTTCCAACTCGTGCTGCAAATAACTATCCGGACTGAATGCAAAGCCCTCTGCCTCCTTGCGAGCGGCATACAGTTTGATAAGATCGCGAGCAATATCCTTTACCTTTTTCTTGGTGCGTTCCTTGAGCCGCTGCCATGCACCACCGCCCAATTCACTCAGCTCCGGCGGTACATCTTCCTTTCCGCGGTATTTTGACAGTTTGTGCAGGCTGTGCAGGTTTACATAGATATAATCGTTGTTGCGGTATAGAATTTTAATAACTTCCTGCTCTACATCGCCAATCTTTGTTTTGAACAGCCCGGCGAACTGCCCGATGCCGTGGTCGTAATGCACGATATAATCGCCCGGAGCGAAGCGTTGCAGCTCTTCGAGGGTGAGGGCTACTTTATTGCCACGGATCTTTTCCGCGCGGATGTTGTACTTGTGGTAGCGTTCAAATAGCTGGTGATCCGTAATGAACACCATCTTAGCGTCCTCATCCTCAAAGCCTTCGTGCAGTGTAAGGGGTAAAATGCGCGGAACTAACTCAGCGCCACCGAGATCGGTTACTATTTCCTTGAGACGTTCCGCCTGAGATGCGTTCTCCGTGAGGAAGAAAACCGTTTTTTGCTCCTCGCGATAGCGCATTAAAGCTTCGGTGAATAGCTCGAAATCCTTGCGGAAAGGCGGCTGCGGCTTGGTATGAAAGGCAACAATCTCCGCGTTCTTTTCGGCTCCGGAAGCCGCCATTTGCCATAAATGTTCCGCTTGTTCGGCAACTGCCTCCGAAGGAAGCAAAAGACGCTGCATTTCTGCGTCTGAAGCGAACCCTTCTCCCTCTACCACAACGGCTTTCTCTGCTTTCAATTGTCGGATCTGTCCGAGCGAAAGCTCCCTATCTCTGAAGTAAAGTAAATAATCCTCCGAAAGCCGCTCCAAGAGGGAATTTCCTACTGCCTCCGTGCGGTTACTCCGTGCCGCTATGACTACTTCCTCCACGCTTCCCAAGGAAAGCTGATCGCGTACGGCAAAACGTCGGATACTCTCAACCTCGTTGCCGAATAGGTCTATACGTATCGGCTCTTCGCCACCATATCCGAAAATATCAATAATACTACCGCGGAACGCCGCTTCCCCGGGCGAATAGACGTAATCCACTATGTTGAATTCCTCCGCTACAAGCCATGTGCGGAGCTGCTCCGTATCGAGCTGCGCGCCCTTGGTTACTTTAAAAAGTTGTCGTTCGAAGGAATCCTTCTCCGGAAGCCGTTCGGCGAGCGCCGCTCCATAGGTAACGATGTGCGGTTTAGCATCGGATGCGAGGCGCGCAAGTAACTCTGTGCGCATCACTTCGTTCGCTTCGTCGGTATGTCCGTACTTAATGTGGCGTCGGTATGCCGATGGGAAGAAAAGCAAGTTGTTTGTACCGATGATTTGCGCCATATCCGAATAGAGATAACCGGCATGTTCCTCGTCTTCGGCTACGGCAATGACCGGAACGGTACCGCCAAGCAGAGCCAAAACAACTGAATCCGCGCTGCCCGATAGCCCCGTGGCGCGACACAGATACGAAGCCGCATGCGCCTCCTTCAGTGCCGCCACGCGACGAATACCCGGATGCGTGACGCCAAGTCTCAGTAGACGCTCTATTTCAGCCTCTTCGATATGCGGTGAAAGCGGATTCATGCTATTTTGCCTCCCTCTGTTTCATTCCATTCGTTCATAACGCAAAGGTAGCGTTAACGCGCCATTCCGAGCACTCCTCCCGACAAAATGCTGCAAAACGGCGCTTTCTTTTGCTTTAGTATGGTGGGTTGGGCGGCGCGAGAGCGTGCAAGTGGGTGATTGGCATTGATTTGCTACCTTTGCGCCTAAGGATGGGTAGGCTGATAGCAATAGATTACGGCAAAAAGCGATGCGGCATAGCGGTTACGGATGTGCTGCGTATCGTCCCCGGGGCATTGACTACACTGCCCCCCGGTGAGGTTATCCCGTTTCTGAAAGAATATGTATCGAAGGAAACAGTGGATCGGATCATCGTGGGAAAAGCGGTTCAGAATAACGGATTGCCCAGCGAAAGTATGGGTGCCATCCGCTCATTTGTAGCGCGTCTGGGGCAGGCGTTTCCCACTATACCGGTGGAACTCTACGATGAACGCTATACCAGTGTGCTGGCGCACAAAGCTATTTTGGCAAGTGGAATAGGCAAAAAGCAGCGTCGGCAGGACAAAGCATTAGTGGATAGGGTCAGTGCCACCATTCTGTTGCAGAGCTATCTCTCATCGCTTCAGTATCAACAGTCTGAGGCACAGTAAGAAAGAAGAAAAAACACCATGTTACCCATATATTTATACGGACATCCTCATCTGAGGGAACAAGCAAAAGATATAACGGCAGAATACGCAGGATTAGAGCAACTTATAGCGGATATGTGGGAAACTATGTATCACTCTGACGGCGTAGGGCTGGCGGCTCCTCAAATTGGGCTCCCGATTCGGTTAATCGTGATTGATGGCGATGCGCTGAAGCAGGATTTCCCCGAATGTGCCGGCTTTAAGCGTTGCCTAATAAATGCCCATATCACGGAGGAAACGGGCGAGGAGGTCAGTTTTGACGAAGGATGCCTTAGCATACCTTTTATTTACGAAAAGGTGAAACGCCCGGGCACCATCACCATTGAGTATGTAGATGAGCATTTTGCTCCGCATACGGAAACTCTCTCCGGTTATGCGGCACGCATCGTGCAACATGAATATGACCATCTGGAGGGGGTACTATTTACGGATCGGGTTAGTTCCCTACGCAAACAGTTACTCAAAAAGCGTTTGCGCGATATTGAGGAGGGTCACGTAAGACCGGATTACGCTTACGTTGCTGCTCCGCCCAAAAGAAAGAAAAACTAAGGAGAAAAAGAGCCGTGCGTCGTGCTTTGCTTACGCTTGCGCTCTGCCTTTGCGGGTTGACGGCAGTCTTTGCGCAACTGGATATTCGGAGAGTTACCGATATCGGTCGGAATGCGCTGTTTTTCAATGATTACGTGGTAGCAATCGGCTACTTTAACCGCGTGATTGAGGCACGCCCGGAGCAGGCAGAACCATACCTATTGCGAGGCTATGCCAAATTAATGTTGGACGATTTGGTAGGTGCTGAGGCGGATGCCTCTAAAGCATTGAGCCGTAATGCCTTTCTGACGCGCGCCTATCTCATCAGAGCTATTGCGCGTCAAGGGCGCTCAGAATACGAAAAAGCACTTGCCGATTATCGAACAGCGCTTGCCGTTATGCCGGACGATGCCGCTATTCGCTTCAATATGGCACTTTCTTACCGCGCTATAGAGCAATATGCTTCAGCGGATAGTTTGGCCGGAACATTGAGTCAATCGTTCAAAAGTTATCCGCTCTCACTGGCGCTGCGGGGTGATATAGCTCTTGCCCGTAAAGATACGACACAAGCGATTACTTATATAGATTCAGCGATTAAAGCATCCGATTCTACTCTGTATCAGGCATTCGTGATGAAAGGCGCTGTACTGGCGGCGCGGGAACGATACAAGGAAGCAATCGGTTACTACGATTGTGCCGAGCGGAATGCTCCGGATAAGGAAGAGGTATATATCAATAGAGGATTGGCACGCTATCGCGTAGGGAACCTTTCAGGCGCATTGGAGGATTACAACCGAGCCATCGATTTGGCACCCGATAACGTAACGGCACGCTTCAATCGCGCACAACTGCTTGGTTATGTGGGTGATAATAATAATGCGCTGAGTGATTTTAAGGAAGTTATCAAGGCAAATCCCAATAACTATATGGCGCTATTCAATGCGGGACGTATATCGCTACAGCTGGGGAAATATGCCGATGCGTTGGGCTATTTCAACAAAGTATTGGCACGATACCCCCGCTTCCAAGTGGGTCTGCTGGCGCGAGCCGAAGCGAAGCGTAGAATGGGAGACCGAGCCGGAGCGGATCGGGATGAATGGCGCGCCTATAATCAGCAGAAAAGAGGCGTAGTTGCATCAAAACAACCCGCTAATGCAGCCCCGCAAGCCGATAGTACTCGTAGTGAGGAGGAAAGTGCCATAGAAGCTTACGGAAAACTACTGGCGGCAACCGGCTCATCCGACCTATCGCGCCGGGGAACGCTTCCGGAAAGTCTGCGTGGCAGAGTACAAGATACCGAAGGCATTATCACCTCAATGCCGATGATCACGTTTACTTTCTATCCAAATGTAAAGCAATACGACCGCCAACGCTACATAAGTGCCGTGGCTGCCTACAATGAACGTACCAAACCGATACACCGATTGGCGGCGATGGCTTTGCCGATGCCTTTGGATAGTGCAGAGGTGGCTGATGCACAGCAACAACTTACGGAGCTGGAGGCTCATCCGAAGAAAACTGCGGATGCGCATTTTACGATAGCTCTATATAAATTCCTATTGGCAGATGTGGAAGGAGCAGCAGCGCATCTCGATCGTGCCGTTGAACTGGATCCGGCTCATTTACCGGTACGTATGCTTCGCGCCTTTACTTCGTTGCGGAGAGCTTCGCTCGGTAGCAATAAGTTAGGCTCCGTAGAAAAGGAAGAAAATAGCCCTATGAGTGCCGTACCCGGCTATAACGAAAGCGGTTATGCAGCAAAAGCGTATGAATCTGCTTACAAAGATCTGAAGTTTGTTCTGGAGCAAGATCCTCATATGTCGGTTGCTCTATACAATATGGCGGTTTTATCCGAACGAAAAGGGCAAAAAGAGGAGGCTCTTGCTTACTACAAAGCCGCTTTGGCAGCTCCACATGCGCCGGCAGAGGCATACTATAATATGGGTCTTTTGTTGCTCTCCACAGGTAAACGCACGGAAGCGGTAGCCGCACTTAGTAAAGCGGGTGAGCTGGGACTTTATGAGGCATACGCCATTTTGAAACGAATTCAATGATTTCTGTACACGAACTGACGGTAGATTTTGGGAAAAGGATGCTCTTTGACGGCATCTCGTTCACCATAGGCGATAAAGAGAAGGTCGCTTTAGTGGGTAAAAATGGGGCAGGCAAGAGCACGCTCATCAAGATTATTGCCGGTAAGTATACACCCACAAGCGGCACGGTGGCGGTTCCTAATGCAGCTTCGGTGGGGTATCTGCCTCAAACAATGCCTCTTAAAGACAAAACAACCCTGAGAAGCGAAGTGGCGGAAGTATTCGCTTCGGATGAAGCATTGCATCGCAAAGTGGCTGAACTACAACGGGAACTGGAAATACGTACCGATCGCGATAGCGAAAGTTATCTTGATTTGATAGAACGATTTACAGCGGCAAACGAGCATCTCACGCTGTTACAGCAGGAAAACCACGAAGCGGAGATGGAACGGACCCTATTGGGTTTGGGATTTGAAAAAAGCGACTTTGACCGCCCCACGAGCGAATTTAGCGGAGGTTGGCGTATGCGTATCGAATTGGCTAAGATACTACTGCGCAAACCGGAGATACTTCTTTTGGACGAACCTACCAATCACCTTGATATAGAATCGGTTCAATGGCTGGAAAATTTCCTTCGTAATAGTTCGGCATCACTATTACTCGTTTCGCACGACAAGCGCTTTTTGGATGCAACTACCACCCGTACGATTGAGCTCGAACTATCAAATCTATATGACTATAAGTGCCCCTATTCGCAATATAAGGCACTTCGGGAGGAAAGGCTTGCCTATCAGCGGCGCGCATATGAAAATCAGCAAAAGATGATTGAGGATACGGAAGCATTTATCGAACGCTTCCGCTACAAACCGACCAAAGCGGTACAAGTGCAGAGCCGTATCAAGCAATTGGAAAAGGTTGAGCGCATTGAAATGGACGAAATAGACCGTTCGCAGATGCACTTCCGCTTTCCACCGGCAACACGAAGTGGAGATTTCCCGCTAATTGTTGAGAATCTGTCAAAAGCGTATGGTACGCATGAGGTTTTTACCGATGTCAATATGACTCTTCGCAGAGGCGATAAAGTGGCATTTGTAGGTAAAAACGGTGCGGGAAAGTCCACTTTAGTAAAGTGCATTATGCACGATATTGACGATTACAAGGGGAACTTAAAGATCGGCCATAACGTGGAAATTGCCTATTTCGCCCAACATCGTGCTTCCGAACTGCCTGAAAATAAAACGATTCGGGAGGCGGTAGACGATGCGGCTCGGGGCGAAGTGCGCAGCCGAATAGACAATATGCTCGGAGCCTTTATGTTTGGTGGCGAAATAGCCGACAAAAAAATCGCGGTACTCAGTGGTGGCGAACGCGCTCGGCTTGCCATTCTGCTACTGCTTTTGGAGCCTGCCAATATGCTCATTTTGGACGAACCTACGCACCATTTGGATATGACTTCCAAAGATGTACTCAAGGAGGCTATCGCTAACTTTGACGGCACCGTAATCTTAGTATCGCACGATCGTGATTTTTTGGATGGTTTGGCTACCCGAATCTATGAGTTTCGGCAGGGTAAAGTGCGTGAGTATCTGGGCGGTATCGATTATTATTTGGAAAAGCACGCTGCCGAAAGTATAGACGCAGCTACAACTGCTCAGGAAACTTCTGCAAAAAAAGCGCAAACAACTGCGGAAGAGCCTCTGAGTAAGGGACAACTGTCCAGAGCGCGCAGCAAAGTTTTGCGTAAATTACGGCAGGAAAGCGAACGTGCTCTGGAAGAGGTAGAACGAATCGAGGAAGAGTTGGCGCAAATTGAGCATCAGCTTTCGGTACCGGAAGGAAATAATCCGGAGCTATATACCGATTACGAACGCTTAAAAAAATCGCTCTCTCAAGCGATGGACCGATGGGAAGCGGCTGAAGCAGCACTGGCGGAAAGCGAAGAGGCATAAATGAAACGCTATCGTCTGTGGGTCAATTTGCTCGCCTTTCTCACGGCTCTTGTTACGGCACTGATACCGATGAGCATATCTCGGCGCATTCATCACCGAATGGTGCAGGAGGAGCGCGAGAAACTAGAGCTTTGGGCATCTGCTACACGGGCTTTGGCTACTGAAAACGAGCAGGCACCCTTCGAGCTAATGCTACAGATTATTAGCAGCAACAAAACCATACCGGTAATTCTGACCGATAGCACCAATAACATCCTCACTTATAATAATATCCATGTTCCCACTGGCGCCGATGAGGCTACTTACCTCCAGACGCGTTTACGCCGTTTTGCCGATACCTATCCTCCTTTGATTATCGATTTAGGGAACGAAGGACGGCAGTATCTCTATTATGGGGATAGTTCCACGCTTAACGAACTGGCACTATTTCCACTGGTACAAACCATCGTGTTTGTGCTTTTTCTGCTTTCGCTTTCCGTAGCTCTTTTCTTGGGCTATCGGAATACGCAAAATCGGCTTTGGATAGGGCTTTCGCGTGAAACAGCACATCAGCTGGGAACGCCCATATCTTCTTTATTTGCTTGGATTGCACTTCTTCGCGAAGAGCATACTGATGGAGCCATATTAGACGAAATGCAACACGATGCCGAGCGGCTGGAAATGATCAGTAGACGCTTTCAGAAAATTGGTAGCACTCCGGCTCTGGAAGCGGTTTATCTGAACGATTTTATCCCCGAAGCGATCCGTTATTTAAAAGGACGGATTAGTCGTGGCGTAACTTTTTTTGTTTCCATGCCCGAAGAGCCGCTATGGGTTAATATCAATAAGGATCTATTCGGATGGGTGCTGGAGAATCTTGTTAAAAACGGTGTGGATGCGATGGAGGGGAAAGGATCTATTACGATTGAAGCAACGGCTCGCGGAAATTTCGCACTCATCGACGTAACCGATACAGGCAAAGGAATTGCGCCAAAAGACCGCCGTAAGCTGTTCCGCCCCGGATTTACCACTAAAGCGCGTGGCTGGGGGCTGGGGCTATCCTTAGCCAAACGCATTATGACCGGCTTCCCCGGCGGACGAATCAAGCTCCTGAACGCTGAAATTGGGCGCGGAGCCACATTCCGCCTCCGCCTCAAACGCCTCTCTGAACCAACGGTGTAGATACAGGCGTGTGAAATATCTATTTTTATCCGGAACAATTTGACATAGCCAATAAGCGCTAACTTCATTTCGCTCTCAGAATTGTATGGATGTAACCTATTAAGTTGTATCCTTGCGAGCGAGAGGGGTAGTTATCCTAACTACCTTTGGGTGAATGGTATACATTCCTTTGGCAGAGCGAATTAGAGGCTACTCATTCTTTTATGCTTCATGGATAGCAACTTTCGCAATTCCTTGCTATTGTGATGCGGCAGAAGGTTTAGTCCTTTCGAAGATTTTCTATTGACCTATTCCAAAAGAATTTGTGCTATGAGCCCCCCCCTTTATAGAGAATTCGGCTCAAAGAGGGGCAAATGGGGGGAGAAGGAATCTGCTTTCTGAAGGAAAAAATGGGCAAAACGTTATGTCCCTTTACGTAGATATCAATTTTGCAACATTTTATTGTTACATTTGCAAACGAAAGGGGAATGGCGTAACCTAAACTCCCCAAGTGAAATACGATAAGGGAAAAAATTGAGATAAACTCTGCTTATGAAGAAAAGACTCATTATGTTGCTTCTCGCTGTAGCACTTCCTATGGGAATGTCGGCACAGAAAGTAGCATTAAAGACAAACTTGGCACATTGGGCCTCGGTAACTCCTAACTTGGCACTCGAAGTCGCTTTAGGGCCACGCGTAACTATGGATCTCTATGGTGCATATAATAGTTTTGATGTTGCAAAGCATGCTAAGTGGCACCATTGGATCGCTCAGCCGGAACTGAGAATTTGGACCTGTGAATCGTTTAACGGACTCTTCTTTGGGATTCATGCCCAGGGCGGTGCGTATAATTTAGCGCGTCTGAATATCCCCAGGATTGCTTGGACCGGACAAGAAAAATTTATTCCCGGATTAAAAGATGTACTTAATGAAGACGGCACTCTAAGGGAAGCCGGTCGTCGCTACGAAGGATATTACGTGGGCGGTGGTATCAGTATTGGCTATCAGTGGCTACTCGGGAAACGTTGGAATATAGAGCTTTCAGCCGGAGGTGGGTATAACTACACCTGGTTCAAAAAGTTTGGTGGAAACCCATGTGATTCGGAAATTCCCGTTTCTCCTAATACGGCTCACTACGTGGGGCCGACCAAGTTGACGCTTTCCATCGCTTATTTCTTTAAGTAATAGAGCGCTCGTACTCCAAAAAGATTAACAGAGAGAATCATTCAAAAGCAATGAAAATAAAGAATATACTCCCCGCAGTTGCTGTATTTTTGTCTGTAGCTTCGTTTGCAATGGCGCAGAATACAACTCCCGCTGCGAAATCTAAAAAGCAGAATGTTGCTACTAACCCTTACTTAAGGGCAACTTATAATGGCGTGGAACTGATTAGGCAAAAAGATGCCTCAGGAAAGGATAAAGATCTGTTGATACGGATGCAGGTAGATGTTTCCAATTTGAACCTACAATCAAGTGAGGCTGTGTCCGTTGCTCCCTATTTAACCTCGAAAAAAGATCCCAATAAACGAGTGGACTTGAAAGAGCTTATTGTTGCCGGAAACAATCGCGCATTGGTCATTAAGCGTAATATTGCGCTCAACAATGCTCCTCAAAGCGTAAAGAATAGTAGCGAGTTGGTGAAGTACAGCAAGTTGCCGCGCAAGGTCATTACGTTGCAACGAACCGTTCCTTTTGAAGAATGGATGAAAATGAGCGATCTTTACATACGCGAACGTACTTTCGGTTGCGCCACTTGTAGCAATGCTCCTTGCGGAGACGGCATTTTGATTGGTTCACTTCGTGCAGAACCTTATGTGCCGATGTTCAAACCCGAATTCATAAAGCCTGAAGTAGAGGCTGTTAAGCGTCGTGCCGATAAAATTGAAACACACTTTAATTACAAAGTGGGTAGGCATGAGTTGCTCCGGAACTTTGGGAACAATGCTAAGGAATTTGACTTCGTGGACAAGTTTATGCACTCATTTAGCGAAGATGAAAATATCCAAATGAGCGATTATGTGATTGACGGATATGCTTCGCCCGAAGGTAATTTCAACAGTAATATAGCCTTGTCTCAGCGTCGTGCTAACTCATTTGCCGACTATATGCGTACTACCTACGGTATCGCTCGTAACAAAATGCGTATCAACTGGCACGGTGAAGACTGGCAGGGATTACGTGCTGCTGTAGAAAAGAGCGATTATGCCAACAAGAATGCCATCATTAAAATCATCGACTCCTATAGTACCGACGTGCAGCGTGAGGCGCGTATTAAAGCTCTCGATGGCGGAAAAACGTATAACCGCCTGCTCCAGGAACTTTATCCTCCTCTCCGTCGTAACGAAATGACGGTTGGTTATACGGTAAAGGCATTTGATCTGGAAGAAGCGCTTACGGTTTATCGCACGAAACCTTCGCAGCTCAGCCTTGAAGAGTTCTTCCGCGTGGCAAACACATTCAAGCAAGGCAGTGAAGAATTCTTGGAAGTGTTCCTTACAGCGCACAAGTTCTTCCCCAACGATGCGGTGACTAACCTCAATACCGCAGCCGCTTATATCAATATTGATGCACCGGAAACGAATGTGGACGCTCTGAAAAAGGCGGAAGAAATGTTGCAGAAAGCACCTAAGGATGCGGTTGAAACGATGAACAACAAGGCGATTGTTCTCTTCAAGAAGGGTGATGTGGAACAAGCACGTAAGTTGTTTGAAGCGGCTGCAGCTAAGCAAAGCCGTGCCGCAGTAAGCAACTTGCACGAAATGGATAAGTGGAAGGAGTCGCTCTAACGCGCTTATCACTTTAGATATACTTCAAAGCACTCGGAACGCTATATGAGTTTCGGGTGCTTTTTGTTTTCTGTGCGTTCATCTCGGCCGTTATTGCTACCTTTGCAAGCGCATAAGTTGCATTGCCTCTGTAGTTCAACGGATAGAACGTCGGTTTCCTAAACCGTAGATAAGGGTTCGATTCCCTTCGGAGGTACTCCTTTGTGCTCACGAAGAGCATATTCTTTTCTCCCGAAACGTATATACCTTTACTCTGAAACTTATATACCTATGCATCAAAAGGTATATACCTATGCATTCATACGTATATACCTATTGCGAGCAGGTCTCCTTCATCTTAAATCAATCCTCTGAATTACTCTGCATTCCCTCCCACCTCTTTCGTTTATATGAGGAAAAGAGATTAGAAGAGGTTGGGGATGATGCGGTCGATGAGCAGTAGTCCGCGATCGGAAGCGACCAGTTTCTGTTCGGAAAGGCGTAGCAAGCCGTTTTGCACATAGGGCTCAGCCGCGGCAAGTAGCCTATCGGTTTCATCGCGATTGAGTGAGGAGAGCGGTATCCCCTCATCGGTGCGCAAGCCGAGCATCACCTTCTCCTCGTAAACTTCTTGTGGCGAAAGCGTTTCGCAAGTGGCTACTGGTAGCCGTTCTGCATCAATTTCGCTCAGGTATAGGTCTAAATCGGGCGCGTTCTGCCAGCGTATTTGCGCGTAATCGGAGGGCGTGTCCACAGCGGACTGAAGCGTGGATTCCGGAGAAGGCTGACGGCTCGGCAGCGCTGTATCAGAGCGCTCTGGCGCAGGCGATGGGTAGTGTGGGTGAAAGGAGCAGGCGGAGGGGCCGAATCCGAGGTAGGGAATGCGCCGCCAATAGGCTGAATTATGGCGACTTTGGTAGCCCGGGAGCGCAAAATTGGATACCTCGTAATGCCGGTAGCCCGCTTGTTTTAGCGCAATGGTAAGGTGCTGATAGGCATTGAGTTCCGCTTCCTCCGGCTGCTTCTCTATTTTCCCGCTCCGGCAGAGGCGTGTGAGCGGTGAGCCGGGTTCGTAGGTGAGTGCGTAAGCAGATATATGTTCCGGGCGGAGACGGATGGTTTTATCGACGCTTTGACGCCACGTGCTATCGGTTTGCAGGGGAAGGGCGTAGATAAGATCCAGACCAATGTTGGCAAATCCGGCTTCGCGTGCGTTACAGAATGCGTTTTGCGCCTGCTCGGCATTATGTCTTCTGTGTACAAACTGTAGTTCTTTATCGCAAAAGCTCTGTGTGCCAATGCTTAAACGATTGAATCCGGCGTGGATAAGATCACGGCAGAATTGTGGGGAAAGATCGTCCGGATTGGC
Source organism: uncultured Bacteroidales bacterium (assembly GCA_902489445.1). Taxonomy (GTDB): domain Bacteria; phylum Bacteroidota; class Bacteroidia; order Bacteroidales; family Porphyromonadaceae; genus Porphyromonas. The sequence goes on along the minus strand of CABTZX010000023.1, from coordinate 6,992 downwards.
TTCAATGGTCCACTCCGCATCGGGCTCAATAGGGTAGTGCCGGCGCAAAGCATCGGTAAGCTGTAGGAGTTGTTCGGCGGAAAGAAGCGAGGGGGTTCCTCCCCCGAAGTAAACGGTGGCGTAGGATGGTGCGAAAGGCGATGTAGCGCGGAGCCGAATTTCGGTTAAAAGAGCGCGTACAAAAGCGTCGCGTTGGGGCAAACGTGTGGTGGAAAAGAAGTCGCAATATAGACAGCGACTTTTGCAAAAGGGTACATGAACGTAAATTCCCGCCACAAAGTGTAACGTTTATGGGTTGCGAAGTGTACGTAAGTTCAGTAAAACGGGCGCGGAGGCACGTCCGACGATGCCGAGGGGGGTAGTGGCTTCTACACGGAAATGTATGGTGGCGTTTTTGGGAAATAGGTATAGAGGTACCACACATTCGTTTGAGTAGAGCGATGGGTATAGGAGTGCGTCCGGACCGGGGCGGCCTTTTGCGTCGTAAATATTGAAGAAAAGGTTGTAACGCAGCGAGTTAGCGTTAGGGACGGTCCAGCGGAGATGTAGCTCATTTCCCTGCAATACGGGGCGCAGAAGGGTGGGTTGCGGAGGAACGGGAGCACTCTTTTTGTGAAAGGCGAGGGGACGGACCGGCGTGGGAAAGTGTTGTTCGAACAGCTCGGGCATACCTTTTATAAATGGACGAATATTGGATTCGCGGTAAAAAGCCACTCCGGCGCAGCCGGTTTGCTCTATTGCGCTCATTTGTTGCGCAATCGTTTCCACAGACCAGCGGCTCTTCTTTTCCGCTATCCGGTAGGCCGCCAAGCCGGGAATAACGGGATAATCGCCGAATAGAGCGCGCCAATCGTTCAGAAATGGGTAGAAGAGGTCACCATCGTGATACATCATGGGAACGATAAAATCCACACTTCCCTGACGGAACCAGGCGAGCGGATCCTGAAAAACCGCTCCGCGGCAAGTCCAGCCGGATACCTTTCTGCCGGGAATTTCGCGGTAACGCCCGAGGGTTGCGGCACTCATAAGTATATAGGGATTGTGCGCTCTGGCGCTATCGGCTACCTCTTTCACTAATTTGGATATGTTATCGGTGCGCCAATCCGCCTTGTTGCTTTTACTCCTTCCCGTAGCCCGGAACTGCTTGTCATCGGGGAATCGAGCGTTATTCTCGGGATAACGGATATAATCAAGGTGAATGCCGTCGATATTGTATCGGCTTGCCAGCTCAGCGGCCAGTGAAGCTATATAGGTTCGTGCCGCGGGAATGGCCGGGTTTAGGTACCATTCTCCGTTATGCTTCACGCACCACTCGGGATGCTGATTGCGAATTCCCTCCGGTGCAAGGCTACGTACCTGCTTATCGGTTCCCAATGGTAGCGTAACGATCCATGCGTGCAGGCTCAATCCGCGCTTGTGGCACTCGCGGATGGCAAACTTTAGCGGATCGTAGTTGGGACGAATGCGGCGAGTTCCGGTGAGAATGGAGCTAAAGGGCTCAATGTTAGAGGGATAAAGCACATCGCCACGCAATCGTACTTGTAGAAAAACGGTGTTGAAATTATCCTTTGCGAGCCGATCCAGAATGCGGCAGAGCGATTCGCGCTGTGCTTTCATTCGGCTTGCCGATGCAGCAGCTGTTTCGGGCCAATCGAGCCCATAAATGGTTGTAAGCCATACAGCGCGCATGGCGCCCCGTTCGTTATAATCCAAAGGTATATACCTTTCCGAGGAACCCGGTGTAACTTCGGTTTGCGGCGTATCATTATTTTGCCCTCTCCGGTGCTTGTTGCGCAAGCCACAGGAGGTAGCGGCGAGCAAAAGGAATGCGAGCAAAAGGATGCGTGCGGGGGATGTATGCATACGAACGGGGTAATGACGGTTAGTAACGGATATTATCGATGAGGCGCGTTTTACCGCAATAGCAGGTGATACAACCCACGGGATGCTTGGAATCTTCCCAATTTTCAATCGAGTTGAGGGTAGTTTCGTCCACAATGGTAAAGTACTCTACTTCAAGATGTTCGGTGGCGTTTAGGCGGTTCACTACCCATTCGGTTACTTCGGCAACTGATTTGCCTTCACTTTTGAGCAGTTTGCTCTCTTTCAGAGTGGCATAGATGGTTGGTGCCACGGCACGTTCGGCGGCGGATAATAGTCGGTTTCGGCTGCTCAGTGCCAGTCCGTCCGCCTCGCGAACGATAGGAACGCCCACAATCTCAATGGGGAAGCCGTAATGAGCTACCATATACCGTATAATAGCCAGCTGCTGAAAGTCCTTTTCTCCAAAGAAAGCCACGTTAGGCTGTACTAAATCAAAAAGGCGGCTCACTACCTGTGCCACGCCTTCAAAGTGCCCCGGGCGATAGGTTCCCTCCATCGTTTTGTCAAGAGTCCCGAAGTCAAAGTGACGTTCTGTAGAGTCCTCAGTATATACTTGTTCAGGAGTGGGCATAAAAAGGCAATCCACATTTTCTTTTTCAAGCAGAGCAATGTCCGCTTCCTCCGTACGTGGGTACTTTTTTAAATCCTCCGGATTGTTGAATTGACGGGGGTTTACAAAAAGCGACACTACAACCGTTTGGCAACGGCGGCGTGCTTCTCTGACTAAAGTGAGGTGCCCTTCGTGTAAAGCACCCATAGTGGGCACCAATCCAACGGGTGCATCCTGCTTATCCAACGATTCGATGTAGTTAATGAGCGCGGCACGCTCCTTGGCAATAAACATATCTTTTATTCTGATAATGGTGTTTTTTCTGTTGAATGAAAGCTATCTCCCACAAGGAGAGACGCATCTCCGTAGCTGAGAAATCGGTATTCGTTATCCAATGCGTGCTGATACACTTCGCGCCAGCGGGGGCCGATTAGTGCGGCAATCATAAGCAGAAGCGTGCTTTTAGGCTGATGAAAGTTGGTAATCAGTGCATTGATGATTCGCCACTCATAACCCGGTACAATGAGCAAACCGCTCATAAAGTGCACTTCGTCTATACCTAAATGTTGCATCGTCTCCAGCAGATGTGTCAGAACGATGGATGCCTCCGGCGCCGGATCCTCACTTTCGTATGGTTGCCACTGACCTATTTCCGGAACATGGCGCAATTCGTCGGCGGAAATCTGCCCTTCGTAGAGCGCTCGCGCTAAGTGGTACAGGCTTTCGGTAGCCCGAACCGAAGTGGTTCCTACGGCGACGATGCGCCCCATGTAGCGCAAAAGCGTTTGAAGGGTATTACTGGTTACGCTGCAAAGCTCACGATGCATTTCGTGCGCTCCTATCTCTTCGCTTTTTACCGGTAGAAACGTTCCGGCGCCAACGTGAAGGCAAACATCGCAAATTTCTACACCTTTGGCGGTTATTTCCTGTAATAATTCGTCCGTAAAGTGCAATCCGGCGGTTGGTGCCGCTACGCTTCCCTCCAAAGAGGCATAGACGGTTTGATAATCGGTTAGGTCGCTTTGCTCGGTAGCTCGCTTTAGATAGGGAGGAATCGGCAATTCACCGATCAATTCGAGGATACTTCCAAAGGTTATCGACGGATTATCCCACGAAAAACGGATTAATCCGCCTTCGCCCGCATGCTCCATTTGTAGCGTTACCGGCGTTCCGTCCGGTAAAAGCAGTGATTTGGTTAGTACTTGCGATGCATCTTTCCATCGTTTGGCATTACCGATGAGGCACTTCCACGTAGTTTGGTCTGTAGCGGCAAGAGCGCGGTCGTAGGAGGACGGCGCTACCGGTGAGAGGCAAAAGAGCTCGATCACGGCTCCGGAAGGCTTCTCGGCAAAAATACGAGCCTTGATTACTTTAGATGTATTCCGCACGAGCAACGCATCCGAGGGCAGTAAGCGGGGCAGATCGGAGAATAGATAATCCGCGCAACCGCTTTTACCCGGTACGAGCAGCTTGCAGGCGCTTCGGTCCGCAAGAGGATGCTTAGCGATGCGTTCCTCCGGTAGCGGGTAGTTATAATCGCCTATGGCAACGCGTTTTGCCGCTGTTAGTTTGCTCATTGATGTAAGGTACATCCGGCGCAGCGCGCCTTGATCTGTTCAAAAAAGTCGTTTCCTTTGTCGTCCACAAGGATAAAGGCGGGGAAGTTCTCTACTTCGATTTGCCAAATTGCCTCCATTCCCAATTCGGGATATTCCAAGCAGGTCACCTTTTTGATACTGTTTTGCGCCAAAATAGCTGCGGGGCCGCCTATACTGCCGAGGTAGAATCCACCATACTTACGGCACGCATCGGTAACTTGTTTGCTTCGGTCCCCTTTGGCAATCATGATTAAGCTGCCGCCGTGCGCTTGGAACGGCTCTACGTAGCTATCCATTCTGCCCGCCGTTGTAGGGCCAAAACTGCCACTTGCCATGCCTTTTGGCGTTTTGGCGGGACCGGCGTAATAAATGGGATGTTGTTTCAGATAATCAGGCAGTTCCTCTCCGCGATCCAAACGCTCTTTTAGCTTTGCATGCGCGATATCTCTACCCACAATGATGGTACCGTTTAGCGAGAGACGTGTGGAAACAGGGTAGCGCGACAGCTCTTTGCGTATTTCGTCCATAGGTCGGTTTAAATCGATTCGTACCGATTCGCCCTCGCCCGCTTCGCGTAGTTCCGCCGGAATGAACCGTCCCGGGTTAGTTTCCAACTTTTCGATCCAGATGCCTTCCCGATTGATTTTGGCGCGAATATTGCGGTCCGCCGAGCAGCTAACGCCCATTCCCACCGGACAAGATGCTCCGTGCCGCGGCAACCGAATAACGCGTATATCGTGCGCAAAGCGTTTACCGCCGAATTGTGCGCCAAAGCCTATTTTATACGATTCTTCCAATAGTTGCTTTTCCAGCTCCGTATCGCGGAACGCCTGCCCCCATTCGTTTCCTTCGGTGGGTAGGCTGTCGTAATACTTAGCTGATGCCAGTTTAACCGTCTTTAGATTTGTTTCCGCGGAAGAGCCTCCGATCACGAAAGCAATGTGATAGGGTGGACAGGCAGCTGTGCCTAATGAGCGCATTTTGTCCACTAAAAAGGGCAATAACTTCTCACGAGTGATCAAAGCCTTGGTTTCCTGATACAGATAGGTCTTGTTGGCTGAGCCGCCCCCCTTGGCGATGCAGAGAAACGTGTATTCATCTCCGTCCGTGGCCATTAGGTCGATTTGAGCCGGTAGATTGGTGCCGGTATTCACTTCGCGGTACATATCGAGCGGAGCGTTCTGCGAGTAACGCAAATTTTCACCCGTGTACGTGTCGTAAACGCCGTGTGAGAGCGCTTCTTCGTCCCCGCCGTGTGTAAACACGCGATTACCCTTTTTCCCCAATATGATGGCAGTACCCGTATCCTGGCATACCGGTAGCAGCCCTTTGGCGCTCACTTCCGCGTTACGCAAGAAGGTCAGTGCCACGTACTTATCGTTGTCGCTCGCCTCCGGATCCGAAAGAATTTCCGCAACCTGACGTTGATGCGCCGTGCGCAGATAGAAAGCGCAATCGTGAAAAGCCGCTTTCGCCAATGCGCGGAGCCCTTCCGGTTCCACAATAAGTACCTCTTCGCCATTCAGTTCCGTTGTGGATACGTACTCTTTTGTGAGCAGATAATATTCCGTTGTATCCTTGCCGGTTGGAAATGTGGGCTGATACTTAAATTCCTTTTGTGCCATTTTGTTGTTCCCTTACTCTTCTCTTTTGTGCGCTTGCTTAGCGGCGTTTTTCTCTATTCTTCGCTTCGTAACCGCCGGAGCTCGCTATTTTCCTGTAACTGGCGGCGTGCCAAAAAGATACGGCTCTTGACCGTCCCCACGGGCAAACCCAATTTTTCCGCTATTTCCGTGTATTTGTTTCCGTCTAAAAACATACGGAACGGAACGCGGTTCAGTTCGTTCAGTTCGTCGATATAGGCGTTTATTTCCTTGAGGTTGAATGCCGCATCCGGAGCGTAGTGGCTCCCCTCGGCAAGAAGTGCCACATTGTACACATCGACGCTGCTATCGATCATTTCGCGCTTGCGACCCGTTCGCTCCATATTATTGAGGAATATGTTGCGCATCATAGTCATAATCCACCCTCTGAAGCTGATGTCTTCCACAAATTGTTTGCTTTTGTCCAGCGCGCGCAGCGTAGTTTCCTGCACTAAATCATCCGCTTCCGAGCGATCGTTCGTAAGCCTGAGAGCGGAGCGCAGCATATCGTCCTGCAAATCGAGGAGGCGCTTCTCGAACTCCTGTTTACTCATTAATCGCTGCTTTTTCATCTCTTTACACCACCTTCCCCATCTACGACCTGCCGCCGAACCCCCTGCGCGTCTCAACCGATCCGCCCTTGTGTCCCAGCCGACCCGCCCTTGCGTCTCAACCGAACAGAGTCCTTTCGCGGCAATGCCTATAGCGCCACAAAGTTACCATATTTCCTAGACTTTTCGGCATTCATCCCTTTTGAACGGCATCCCGCACCCCCTCCCGCAATACCTATATACGTTTCACGTAAAAGGTATATACCTCTCGTGCGAAACTTATATACCTATCATCTGAAACCCATATACCTTTTGCGCGGAGCGATTAGTACGGCTGCTGAACTATGATTTTGCTGTTTTTGGGGTCTAACAGAGGGGATCGGAGTTAATCAGAATTAATCAGAATTAATCAGAGTTTATCGGAGCCAATCGAGCCAATCCGAGTTGATCGGAGACTATCGGAATTAATCATAGCCAATCGGGACCATCCAAGTCGATCGGAGACTATCGCAATCAATCAGAATTAATCATAGCCAATCGGGGCTAATCCGAATCAGTCTGAGCTAATCGGATTAATTCCAATAAACTCTGATAAGTTCGGGTAGCCTACGATACACTATAATACACTATAATACACTTTAATACGTTACGATACAGTTTAATACACTTCGATACAGTTTAATACGTTAGGATACGTTACGATACACTTTAATACACTTCGATACACTTTAATACATCTGCGGGGTATGCCGTGTGGTACCTTTGC
>CABTZX010000022.1 GCA_902489445.1 uncultured Bacteroidales bacterium | reverse complement strand
GAGAAAAGTCTATAGAGTTTTTCCAGAAAGTCTATAGAGTTTTCCGAAAAAGTCTATAGAGTATTTTCCGAAAGTCTATAGAGTTTTCTCCAACTACACCGTACATCCGATCCGTTTCCTCCCATCCGCCACTCCGTTACCTTCGTACAAACGATCCGATATCTCCCATTCGACGTTCGGTTTCCTTCGTACAAACGATCCGATACCTCCTATTCTCAGTCCCAAAGGGATCAGTTCCGCATTTAGCCAACACCCACATCCTCTCCAAGTTCTCATACTTCCGCTATGTGTTAATCGACTATTGTCTGTTTGTTCTCATTCTTTCGCACTCCAACATCTTCTGTTCTTTTCTTTCGGCTCATTATCACCGATGAATACGCATCCGGAGAAGATCGGCGAGTCACTAAGGTAAGGAGGTCGGAAGGCATCCAGATCTTCAAGCAAGCGATTTAGGGACTTAAGAGAAGCACTCCCTTTCACCTCGAAGGAAAGGGAGGTTCGGTACTTTCAAGAAAGCAAAGAGAAAAAAGAAGGGGTACGTCCGCAAAGAACGGACATACCCCCAATAGTACCGGTAGGAAGCTATACGCTCAGCGCTTTTCGCTGCTAGGCCAATCCCCTACCACTCTGCGTCAAATGAGTTTCAGGCTTTTGCTTTCTGAGCCTTTTCCTCTTCAATAGCTGCTTGTGCGGCTGCCATCCGTGCAATAGGTACGCGGAAAGGCGAGCAACTTACGTAGTTCAGTCCCACACGATGGCAGAACTTAACGCTGGAGGGTTCACCGCCGTGTTCCCCGCAGATACCGAGTTTGAGGTCGGGACGTACTGCGCGACCACGTTCCGCAGCAATCTCAATCAGCTGTCCAACACCCTTTTGGTCCAAAACTTGGAAAGGGTCCACCTTAAGGATCTTCTTTTCAAGATAAGTTGGCAGGAAGCTGGCGATGTCGTCACGAGAGTAGCCAAAAGTCATCTGCGTAAGGTCGTTTGTACCGAAGGAGAAGAACTCGGCACCGGAAGCGATCCGGTTAGCCGTAAGTGCAGCACGCGGGATTTCGATCATGGTACCCACTTTGTAGTCCACACGAACGCCGTACTGCTCAAATACCTCTTCGGCAGCGGAACGAATCACGTTTTCCTGCTCCTTAAACTCATATAAGATTCCGACCAGCGGCACCATTATTTCGGGTAGCGTGGTGTATCCTTCCTTAGTAAGTTCGCAGCAGGCACTCATGATTGCCACCGTTTGCATGTGGGTTATTTCGGGGAATGTGTTGCCCAAACGGCATCCACGATGCCCAAGCATGGGGTTCTGTTCGCTTAGCTTGCCCACGCGTTCAATAACGTCTTCCACATCGATGCCCATTTCGTCCGCCATAATCTTCTGACTCTTAAAGTCGTGCGGTACAAATTCGTGGAGGGGCGGATCGAGCAAGCGCACCGTTACGGGCAGTCCGTCCATTGCTTTGAAGATTTCGTAGAAATCCTTCTTCTGGAAGGGAAGTATCTTTGCCAGAGCTTTTACGCGACCTTCTTCGTCTTTAGCAAGAATCATTTCGCGCATAGCCTTGATCTTGTTTTCTTCAAAGAACATATGTTCGGTACGACAAAGTCCGATACCGACGGCGCCCAAATCGCGTGCAGCAGAGGCATCGTGCGGGGTATCGGCATTAGCGCGTACCTTGAGCCGCGCCTTTTTATCGGCAAGAGCGAGGAGACGGGTAAGATCGTCGTCCAAGCGTGCAGCTTCGGTTTCAACCTTGCCTTCATAAACTTCTCCGGTAAAGCCGTTTACGGAGATAAAATCGCCTTCGTGGAAGGTTTTGTCGCCTACCTTAAAGGTACGCTTTTCGTAGTTCACGGTCATTTCGCTACAGCCGGTGATACAGCATTTACCCATACCGCGAGCCACAACGGCAGCGTGAGAGGTCATTCCTCCGCGTGCTGTTACAATTCCTTGCGAAACGGTCATTCCCTGAAGGTCTTCGGGGGAAGTTTCCAAACGAACCAGAATAACGGGTTCGCCATCGTGGTGGTAAGCAGCAGCGTCATCGGCAAAAAAGACAACTTTACCGGTAGCCGCTCCGGGAGAAGCCGGCAATCCCTTTGTGATGAGCTTAGCCTTCTTCAACGCTGATTGGTTAAACACGGGATGAAGCAACTCATCAAGCTTATTGGGCTCGATGCGCATAATGGCTTCTTCCTCGTTGATTAAGCCTTCATCCAATAGGTCCATAGCAATTTTGACCATGGCCTTACCTGTGCGCTTCCCGTTACGTGTTTGCAGGAAAAAGAGCTTTCCTTCCTGAATGGTGAATTCCATATCCTGCATGTCGCGGTAGTGCTGCTCAAGCTTATGCTGAATATCAAACAGTTGCTTGTAGAGTTCGGGGAAAGTTTCTTCCAAAGAGAGGAAATCTTTCTTACGCTGTTCTTCGGTAATTCCTTCGCTCTTAGCACGGCGAATGGAACCCTCTTTGGTAATTTCGTGAGGTGTACGAATGCCGGCAACCACGTCTTCGCCCTGAGCATTAACCAAGTATTCGCCATTGAATAGGTTTTCGCCGGTTCCCGAATTACGGGAGAAGCAAACGCCGGTAGCAGAGTTTTCACCCATATTACCAAACACCATAGCTTGTACGGTAACAGCGGTACCCCACTCTTCGGGAATTCCTTCGAGACGACGATAGATAATAGCGCGCTCGTTCATCCAAGAATTAAATACAGCCATTACGGCTCCCCAAAGCTGTTCGTATGGATCGGTGGGGAATTCCTTGCCGGTACGTGTGCGAATCGCTTCCTTAAAACGCTTTGCAAGCTCCTTCAAATCGGCAGTATTCAGCTCGCTATCCAGCTTAACGCCCTTCTCCTGCTTAACATCTTCAATAATCTGTTCAAAGGGATCGATTTCGGTTTTGGATGTAGGTTTGAGCCCGAGAACGACATCGCCGTACATTTGAATAAAACGACGGTAAGAATCCCATGCAAAACGTTCATTACCGGTTTTCTTTGCCAAGCCGGCTACAACTTCTTCGTTCAGACCTAAGTTCAGAATGGTATCCATCATACCGGGCATCGAAGCTCGGCTTCCGCTGCGCACAGATACGAGGAGCGGATTCGTAACATCGCCAAACTTAGCACCCATAATAGCTTCAATGCCTTTGATGGCATTGAGAACTTCGTCATTCAATTGCTTTTGCACCGCATCGCGTCCATACGTATAATACTCGGTACAAACTTCGGTAGTGATGGTAAATCCGGGAGGAACCGGAACCCCAACGAGGTTCATCTCAGCCAGATTGGCCCCTTTACCGCCGAGTAACTCTCTCATATCGGCGCGTCCTTCGGCTTTTCCGTTACCGAAGGTGTAAACACGTTTTTTCTCCATTGTGTTTCCTAATTATTCTTCTTTTCTCTTATGATGTTTCTACTTATAGTTTTGGTCTTACGAAAGGCTTATTCAGCCGTTTCCTCCGTATCAACAATTTCGTCCAATGAGGTTACTTCGCTTTCGGATGTTTGTGGCTGGATCGGCTCTTCTTCATAGCCATAGCCACAAGGATTAAAGCCGGGCGGCACCTTAAAGCCCTCTTCGGTTGAGTAACCCAAAGTTGGATCTTTATACACTTTGTCCATAAAGAGGGCAAAAACCGGTAAAGCAGCCGAAGCGCCCTGCCCCATAGCGGTTGAATTGAAGTGTATAGAGCGATCTTCTCCTCCAACCCAGCAACCTGCCACTATCTCCGGAGAGAAGCCGATAAACCAAGCATCGCTGTTGTTTTGTGTAGTGCCGGTCTTTCCGCCCAAGGGCATAGTTAGATTGTAACGGAAGCGCAAACGACCACCGGTACCTCCATTTACAACGGCACGCATCATATCCAGCATCTTGAGGGCGGCATCTTCCGGTAAAACCTCGGTAACGCGTGGCGCGAAAGAGGCAATCACATTACCATATTGATCCTCAATACGACTCACATAGAGGGGTTCTACCCTAATGCCCTGCGCCACAAATGCAGAATATCCGCTAACCATTTCGCTCAGCGATACATCGGGCGTTCCTGTCGCCAACGACACAACGGGATCGATATAGCCGGTAAATCCGAAAGAACGAAGCAATCTGGCAAATGTAAAGGGCGAAGTACGGCTCATCAAATAAGCGGTAACCCAGTTGGAGGAGTTCTGTAGCCCCCAACGTATGGAAACCATTTCACCCTGACGTCTTGCTCCTCCGCTACGAGGCGTCCAAGGGCGTCCGTTGGCATCATATAGGGTAATGGGCTCGTGCATCACCATATTGCATGGGGTAATCCCTTCAATCATAGAGAGCGAATAGAGGAAAGGTTTAATAGTAGACCCAACCTGCCTACGCCCCATCGATACCATATCGTATTTGAACGTGCGGAAGTCGATGCCACCCACATATGCCAACACATGCCCGCTGTATGGGTTCATTGCCATAAAACCGGTACGGAGCATTCCTTTGTAGTAAAGGATCGAGTCGCGAGGGGTCATGATGGTATCAATCTGCCCTTTCCAGCTCCAAACCTGCATTTGCTGCGGTTGATTAAACGATGATAGGATGGCCCCTTCCGATAAGCCTGCTTTTTTCATCTCCCGCCAGCGATCCGATTGACGCATTGAGCGTTGAATCATCTCCTCTCTATCCAAAACGGAAACCGAGGAGGAATAGGGTGCTGTAGAAGAACCTTTCTTTTCCTGAGCAAAGATGGGTTGCAGGAATCCGCCAATATGTTCGGCAACAGCCTCTTCGGCATACTGCTGCGCTTTACTATTGATGGTAGCATATATTTTCAGTCCATCGCTGTAAAGATCGTAGCTGGAGCCATCGGCTTTCTTATTCTTATTGCACCAGCCATATAGAGGATCGTTCTCCCAAGCGGCAGAATCAATGGGGTATTGATCTTTTGTCCATTGGTTATAATCGCTCCGTTTAGGCTTCTTTGCCGTAAGCAGTAAACGAATATGCTCGCGGTAGTATGGTGCCAACCCATCCGTATGGCTTAAAACCTTGAAATTAAGCTCCATCGGCAGCTTTGAAAGCGAATCGACCTCCGCTTTTGTTAGCATTCCCGCCTTTTGCATCTGTTTGAATACCACATTGCGTCGTTCTATTGACCGCTCAGGGGTATCGTGCAAAATAGGATTATAGAGGGATGGATTTTTACACATTCCCACTAATGTTGCTGACTCCTGAATATTCAGTTCAGCGGGAGTTTTGTCAAAATAGGTTTGAGCAGCAGAGCGTATTCCAACAGCATTATAGAGGAAGTCAAATTGATTCAGATAAAGGCTGATAATCTCCTCTTTGGTATAATAGCGTTCTATTCGCAATGCGATCACCCATTCTATTGGTTTTTGCAGGAGACGCTCAAAGATATTATTCGCTTTCGGTGAATAGAGCTGTTTAGCGAGTTGCTGCGTTATGGTACTACCCCCACCGCCGCTTTTTTGCCGCAAAAGACCGGTTCGAACGAAAGCACGACCCACGGAACGCATATCAATGCCGGAATGCTTCCGGAAACGAACATCCTCTGTAGCAATCAACGCATTGACCAAATTAGGCGAAAGCTCATCATAGGAAGTATAGAAACGGTTGCTTCCCGAACGTGCATAGGAGCCTACCACAACCCCATCTGCCGAAATGAGCTGTGAAGCATATTTGTCGATCGGATTCTGCAATTGCTCAATGGGAGGCATATAGCCAATAACCCCCAGAGCAATAAGGATAAATACGAGAGCCGTAATAACCCACCCTCCTAAAAATATCCACCAAAGAACTTTGATTACTCGACGCATACTTGGTAATCGTTGCTACTTACTAACGCTGTTTACTCCCCGAAAGATACATAAGTCTCTGATATGATGACTGAAAACATTATAATTTCCACAAACCGGTAAACGAAGAACATTATGTTCTCCTATTCTATTTATCACTTTTCTGCCCACACAAGAGGGGCATCCTATAACAGTACCGGTCCCTAACGTTTCCATATCTTCAGTTTCTTTCTGCTATACTTCGCTCCAAACATAATTTCATTGGAGACTATATACAACAGTGGAACACACAAAAATGTTCACGATGTTCTCCCTTTGGAGCATTGTAGTGGCCTCTCTACTTATTATCGCTTTTGGGAGAGAACTTCTTCTCCTTGATCAAACCCATTTTGTAGGCAGCAAGGAGTTTCTGTAAGTTTTCAACTTGCTTACGGAGCTCCTTTCCTATATCGGTATCAGCCACCAAAATACGATGCGAGGTTGATTCGGTCACTACCGTTACACTTTGTATATCGTCCAAGTTCTCAATTGCACGTTTTTTAGATGTAAAGGGCTCATGCTGTACAAGATGTAGTCCTTGCGAGTTAAATATGAGCGTATAGCCGGCGATACCCGTACTGGGCTGATAGGCACGGCTAAATCCTCCATCTATTACTAATAGTCTTCCCTCTGCCATTACGGGTTTTTCTCCCTTAACAGCCTTTACGGGTACATGGCCGTTTACAATATGACAATCATCTCCGGTTAGACCGAAATCCTCAAGAATCATATCTACCGTTTCCCTTTTGTTGCGGTATTTGTAGTAAAATCCCTTTTCTTCCTTGTGGGTAGCACTATCCTTTATGAAATAGCGTTCGAAAGTAGTCATTGCTGACTTATCGAAAAGTGGAGAGTCGGGACCGCACCATAAGTACCACATAAAGTCAGAAGCACGGCGCTTTTCGGCAGATCCGCGCGGTGCATAGTAGGCATTACGTATAATAGTATCTAGTTTATCGTACAGCGCTTTTCCTTTGAATTTACTACGTCCTAGGGTTATTTCCTTTAGATTGCCATTTTCATCCAGCGGCATTGAGGCATGGAACAGCAAATTGCCGTTACAAACCAAGTAGAGACTGCCCAAGCGATACATAGTGCTGATATGCTCGCGAAGCTTATCGCTACGTTTAAAAGATTCCCTCAGTTTAGCAACAACAACCCGCTCACTCTCAGTCAGTTTATACGGATCTTTGGGATCAACCGTCGGGAAGTTCATATCCAGCATTGGATGATGCCCATAGCCACCATTGGGAGCCGTTTCCGTCAGATCCAAAGTTCCTTTTTCGAAATCAATCTTATGGAGCAAATTGCGTGCTTCCATTCCATATTCGGGATGCGCCGCAATGAGCTGAGCTTCAAGCTTAAACTGGATGATAGAGATAGCCTTATGCATCTGACTGATCAGGTAGACGCTCTTATCGTCGTAGATCACGTCGTTATCCCCCAACTTAGGCTGGAACTCGCTGCAGGGGTCACCTGCATAGGCTTCCATAGCGAAACGCGCCAATGGGAGCATATTGATGCCGTATCCGTCCTCGATGGTATCCAAATTCGCATACCGCAAAGCGATGCGGATAACGCAAGCCATACAAGCTTCGTTGCCGGAAGCGGCCCCCATCCACAGTATATCGTGATTCCCCCACTGTATATCCACATCATGGTATTGGGATACAGTTTCCATAATGAACTGCGCGCCGGGGCCACGGTCGTAAACATCCCCTACAATATGCAGGCGATCCACCACTAACCTCTTAATGGTTTCGCACAAAGCAACGATAAATTCATCGGCTTTGCCGGTGGAAATGATGGTTTCGAATATGCTGGCTATATATGCCGATTTGCTGGAGGCTTCGCCCTTTTCGTGCAAAAGTTCCTCCAATATGTAGCTATACTCCTTTGGGAGCGACTTTCGCACCTTCGAGCGGGTATACTTTTCGCCCGCTTTGCGACAAAGACGTACCAAGCGATTGAGCGTCACTTTGTACCAATCGCTCATCTCTTTGCCCAAACGCTTATGGAGCAATTCGAGCTTTTCACGCGGATAATAAATAAGCGTGGCAAACTCTGCTCTTTCCTGCTCCAACATAGAGCTGCCAAAAAGCTCGTTTATTTTGCGGAGCACACTACCGGACGCGTTCTTCAGCACGTGATCAAAAGCTTCGTGCTCCCCATGTACGTCCGCCAAAAAGTGTTCCGTCCCTTTGGGTAGGCTCAGAATAGCCTCTAAATTGATAATCTCCGTTGAGGCGGCAGCCTGCGTCGGAAAGCTTTGCGAAAGCAACTCTAGGTACCGAAGATCCTTTCGGATCAAATCAGCCGTTATGTTCGAAGTACTATCCATAGGTATCTTTTTCTTGGGCAACTACATTAATCTCTGTCAAAGGTACTCATTATTACGCAATAAGCAACGTAAACGAATACCTTTTCACCAAGTTAAAACGAGGAACGGGCAGCGCGAAAATAATTCGCGTTGCCCATTCTGTATAAATACTTTATCAGAGCCCTTTAGAAACGTATCGGATACGTCAAACCAAACGATTTATTCCCATCCAACGAAAGGTATATACATTTCAATCAAAAGGTATATACATCTCAATCGGAAGGTATATACATTTCAATGGAAAGATATATACCTTTCGGATTCGTTGCGTAAAGGGGTCCGATGAGGTTAATCCAACTTGTGGATAACCAAACCGCTGCGGAGCTTCGGTTCGAACCAGGTAGTCTTCGGAGGCATAATGTTACCCGTATCGGCAATGTTCATCAATTGCTTCATCGTTACGGGATGCAGCGCCAAAGCGACCTTCATTTCGCCACTATCCACACGCTTCTTCAGCTCACCCAAACCACGGATACCTCCTACAAAGTCGATGCGCTTATCGCTACGCAAATCGGTAATTCCGAGGATATCACGCAGAATCAGATCGCTGGAAATGGTAACGTCTAACTGACCAATAGGATCGTTATCGTCGTAGGTGCCGGGCTTAGCCGTGAGCGAATACCAGTTGCCACCCAAATAGAGCGAGAAGTTATGCAACTTGTTGGGTCTGTATTCGTTTTTCCCCTTGTTTTCGACCACAAAGTGTTCTTCCAACTTTTTGAGGAATTGCTCTTCTGTCAGGCCGTTGAGATCCTTTACCACACGATTGTAATCGATGATGGTCAATTGGTTTGCGGGGAAGCAAACAGCCATAAAGTAGTTGTACTCCTCATCACCCTTGTGATTGGGGTTATTCTTGGCTTTTTCGGCTCCAACCAAGGCTGCGGCTGCGCTGCGGTGGTGTCCGTCGGCAATGTACATTGCATCGAAACCTGCGAAAATCTCGGTAATGCGCTTGATATCGTCATCCTTGTCCACAACCCAGAACTTGTGTCCGAAACCATCCGGCTGAGCAACAAAGTCATAGATCGGTGCCTTTTGGGTATAGCGGGCGATGATTTCGTCCAACTCTTTGTTGTCCTGATAAGCAAAGAATACCGGTTCCACGTTAGCATTATTAACGCGAACGTGCTTCATACGATCCTCTTCCTTATCCCGACGCGTTAGTTCGTGCTTTTTGATGCGACCCTGCATATAATCCTCAACCCAAGCGGCAACGACCAACCCGTATTGCGTTTTGCCGTTCATCGTTTGAGCATAGATGTAATACAGTTCCTTTTCATCGGGAACCAACCATCCCTTTTCCTGGAATTTAGCGAAGTTTTCCGCAGCTTTACCATAAACACGCGGATCATGTTCGTCCGTTCCTTCGGGAAAATCTATTTCCGGCTTAATGATATGATAGAGCGACATTTCGTTGCCCTTAGCCTCTTCGCGAGCTTCTTCGCTCGACAATACGTCATAAGGGCGACTGGTGACCTTTTCTACTAATTCTTTGGGCGGTCTTAACCCCTTAAATGGTTTTATTCTTGCCATAGGTATCGTCACAAAAAAGCAAGGGCACAAAGGATTTCTCTGTGCCCATGCATAGTTTTACTTATTTACTCTGAAGCGTTCTTCACCGTTTTTCAGGAAACCGACAATTTGTCGTGCGGCAGCAAGACCGGCATTAGCGTTAGCTTCGCCTGTTTGTGCACCCATTTTCTTGGGAGTTGAGAAATAACGATCTCCAAGAGCGGCCGCCATTTCGTCGTTATTTGTGGGCATAATGTCGGTGATATAGGTAAGATCTTCGCGTTCTTTCATAGCGCGGAGCAAACCTTCTTCGTCGATAATTTCCTTACGAGCGCTGTTCACGATAATACCGTTCTTCGGCATTGACATTACAAGGTCGTAATTGATCGACTTAATCGTTTCGGGCGTAGCGGGAGCGTGCAGCGAAATGATCTGATTGTTAGCAAAAAGTTCCTTTTCGCAAGCAACATACTTAACGCCGTATTCTTCGAATTTAGCCTTGTTGGGGAAAGCATCATAAGCACTTATTTCCATTCCGAAGCCTTTAGCGATGCGTGCTACGTTTTGTCCCACATTACCGAAGGCAACGATTCCGAGCGTTTTACCCTTCAGTTCCTTACCGCTCTTACCGCTGAAGCGTACACGGTTCATATAAACCAGCATACCCATAACCAATTCTGCTACGGCGTTAGAGTTCTGACCCGGCGTATTCATTACACAAACATTGTGCTTGGTAGCTTCGTCCAGATCCACATTATCGTAGCCGGCACCGGCGCGAACCACAATCTTCAGCTGCTTGGCAGCATCGAATACTTCCTTATCTATTTTGTCGCTACGGATGATGATTGCTTCCGCATCAGCAACAGCTTCCAAAAGTTGCTTCTTTTCGGTATACTTTTCCAAAAGAGCTACCGTGAAGCCTTCCTTTTCCAATATTTCTTTTATGCCTTTAACCGCTGCGGGAGCAAACGGTTTTTCAGTGGCAATCAGTACTTTGCTCATATCTTTTTTATATTACGAGACGCGACGGAGAGCGCACTTTCTGCCTCTTTCGCCGCGTCCTGATTCTTATTGATTAGTGTTTCTTTTCGAATTCCTGCATAGTAGCAACCAAAGCCTTCACATCTTCCAATTCCAATGCGTTGTAAAGGCTTGCGCGGAAGCCGCCTACCGAGCGGTGTCCCTTAATACCGATCATACCGCGTTCTGCTGCGAACGTTGCGAATTCCGGTTCCAATTCCTTGTATTCGTCCTTCATTACGAAGCAAACGTTCATAATGGAGCGGTCTTCTTCAGCTACGGTTCCACGGAACAGTTTGTTGCGATCAATTTCGGAATAAAGCGTTTCTGCCTTTTCGAGGTTGCGCTTTTCCAATACCTTTACGCCACCCAACTGCTTGTACCATTTCAAGGTCTGGAGAGCCGTGTAGATAGGCAATACAGGAGGTGTATTGAACATGGAGCCCTTCTTGATATGCGTATTGTAATCCAGCATCGTGGGTAACGGACGATCTACCTGACCCAGTGCATCTTTACGTACAATTACGAAGGTAACCCCGGCAGGAGCCAAGTTCTTTTGTGCTCCACCATAGATAGCATCGTACTTGGAAACATCTATCGGACGGGAGAAAATATCGCTGGACATATCGCAAACCAAGCGAGTTTTGCAATCAAAGTCCTTGCGGATTTCCGTTCCGTAGATAGTATTGTTGCTCGTATAGTGGAAGTAGTCCACGTCTTCGGGGATGGTAAAGTTCTTCGGAACGTAGGTAAAGTTCTTGTCTTCGCTTGAAGCAAGTACTTCCGTCTTGGTACCGAACACTTTATCCACATATCCTGCCTGCTTGATGGCGTTAGTTGCCCACGTACCGGTATTGAGGTAAGCGGCTTTCTTCTTCAACAGGTTCAAGGGGATCATATAGAACTGAAGGCTGGCACCGCCACCAAGGAACAATACTTCGTATCCTTCGGGCACATCAAGCAGTTCTTTGAAAAGCTGCTGAGCTTCCGTCATTACGGCATCAAACTCCTTGCCACGGTGTGAAACCTCCAATACGGAAAGACCCGTACCGGCAAAGTCGAGAACGGCATTAGCTGTGTTCTCAATAACCCCTCTGTTCAAGATTGAGGGTCCTGCATAGAAATTATGCTTCTTCATAAGCGAAAATAATAATTATAGTGTTTGTTTGTTATGTCTAAGGCTATGTTTCCTTGCGACAACGCTTTAATTCCGTTTTCAGGACGCTGTGCAGGTTTCCCTAACGCGTCGTTCTTTTCCATGGCAAAGGTACTCAATTGTTTAGACAAAGTCAATTCTTTTCGGCTACAAGCTATTCCTTTTGCGAAATTGCTCTGATTATCGGGAATAAAGGGTGTCTTTGTAAAGAGGGAGCCGAAGGGGCATTATCGATCAAAAGATGGATGTTTCTCAACCATTTGTATATACTTTTTCAAGCAAAGGTATATAGCAGCTCGATAAATCCCTTAAATGATTTATATGAATCCTTTAAACGATTTGTATAACCTGTTTAAATGATTTGTACAAATCCTTTTAATAATTTATCGAGGAAGTACGTACAAAAGGTCGGGAATCTTCCATGAAAAGATTGAGAAAGTAGGAAGAAAAGAGCGAGAAGATGCAGAGAATTATTATCTTTGTTAGCGTACGGAGAGGAAACAAGGTTACTAAAGCGGACAAATTGCGCCTTTCCGCCTGCCGAACGGGTGCTTTGGCACACTATATGCATATAGTGAGTGTGCACAAGCACGACCTATTATAAAGAGAGACAAAGAACATGAAAGGAACAGACTTTAGGCGTTTCGCCACAAAAAAGATGGGGCTCAATGCCTTGGCACTAGATGATTATATCAAAGCGGAAGGACGCGAATACATCAACCCCTCCATTATAGAGGAACGACAGCTCAACGTAGCTCAGATGGACGTATTCTCCCGTCTGATGATGGATAGGATTATCTTTTTGGGAACTCAGATCGACGACTACGCCTCCAACGTAATTCAGGCACAATTGCTCTACTTGGATAGCACCGATCCGGGCAAGGATATCTCCATCTACATCAATTCACCGGGCGGCTCGGTATATTCGGGCTACGGCATTTACGATACCATGCAATATGTATCGAGCGACGTATCCACCATTTGCACCGGTATGGCGGCATCAATGGCGGCTGTTTTACTCGTATCGGGGACGAAGGGCAAGCGATTTGCACTACCCCACTCGCGCGTAATGATACACCAGCCGTTGGGCGGTATGCAGGGGCAAGCAAGCGATATAGAGATCGCTGCCAACGAAATTATCAAGGTGAAGAAGGAAATCATCGGCATTTTGGCGAAACATACCGGTCAGACGATTGAACAGATCGGTTTGGATAGCGACCGCGACAAGTGGTTCAGCGCAGAGGAAGCACTCGCCTATGGAGCCGTAGACCAAGTATTGAAATCAAGAAAAGAGGCCTAAACCGAAAGGGACGGGTACCTGCTCGTACCCGTCTCCTATACTAATTTAGAATGGCTGACGACAAAAGACAACGAAAAGGCGGACATTTTTGCAGCTTCTGCGGAAAACCGGAGAGCGAAGTAGCTCTTATGGTGACGGGACTATCCGAAACCGACTGTATCTGCAACGAATGTATCGCCCAAATTGAGAACTTGCTTATGGAGCGCAATGCATCAGCGCAGCGCTCGGCTATGAGCAAGGGAGCCAAAGGATCGGAAAAACAAGCGCCTCAAGAGGATGGGTTTACGCTTGCCGAACTACCCAAACCGAAAGAGATTAAAGCGTTTTTGGATCAATATGTAATTGGGCAGGAAGACGCCAAGCGCTATCTGTCGGTTGCAGTGTACAATCACTACAAACGACTGCTTCAAACAGATAACAAAGCAACGGTTGCCGATGGGGCTCCTGATACGGAAATTGAAAAAAGTAACGTGATGATGCTCGGGCCAACCGGTAGTGGTAAAACGCTTCTGGCTCAGTCGGTAGCGCGCTTCCTGAAAGTGCCCTTTGCTATGGTGGACGCTACCGTTCTCACACAAGCCGGTTATGTGGGCGAAGATATTGAAAGCATTCTCACGAGATTACTCCAAGCCGCGGATTACAATGTGGAAGCGGCCGAGCGAGGTATCGTATTTATTGACGAAATAGACAAAATAGCCCGAAAAGGCGACAATCCTTCCATTACGCGTGACGTAAGTGGCGAAGGCGTACAGCAAGGGCTGCTCAAGCTTTTGGAAGGTGCCGATGTGAACGTTCCTCCTCAAGGGGGACGCAAACATCCCGAACAGCAGTTCATTAAGGTCAATACACGGCATATTCTCTTTATCTGTAGTGGCGCTTTTGTGGGCATTGAACGCATCATCGCTAACAGACTCAACAGCAGCTATGTAGGCTTCCGTACGCAAAAAAACAGCAGTGAGCGCGTAGAACGCGAGAATCTGCTTCAGTACGTAACCCATCACGATTTGCGCACCTACGGACTTATCCCCGAAATATTGGGCAGATTGCCGATATTGACCTACTTAGATCCCCTGGATAAAACTGCTCTGAAGCGTATTCTCACCGAACCGAAGAACGCGATCATTAAGCAGTATAAATCCCTTTTTGCTATGGATGGCATCAAACTCGAGGTTGAAGATGCCGCTTTGGACTATATCGTGGAAAAAACATCGCAAGAAGGTATGGGCGCTCGCGGATTACGTAGCGTTGCGGAAACCATAATGACCGATGCAATGTACAACCTTCCGGGCGGAAAGCGCAAAACATTTACCGTAACCGAAGAATATGCCAAAGAACACGCTTCAGTAAAGCGTTCAATGGCAAGTTAGACTGCTGAGAACACAATGGAACCGGTATTGCAAAGCGACAATTTGAATGAAATACTGAAAAGCTACCTCAAAAAGCTCTTCGGGTTCAACTCCTTCAAGGAAAATCAGCAGGCAATCATTGAAAACCTGCTGTCCGGGGGAGATTCGTTCGTATTGATGCCTACCGGTGGGGGTAAATCGCTCTGCTATCAGTTGCCGGCAATGCTCTTCAAGGGAACTGCCATTGTTATATCGCCACTAATAGCACTAATGAAAAATCAGGTGGACGCAATCCGCAGTTATGCCGGAGATGATGCTATTGCTCACTTTATGAATTCATCGCTCTCCAAGGCACAACTGACTGAAGTTAGGGAACATCTGATGCAGGGACGTACCAAAATGCTCTATGTAGCACCCGAGTCCCTTAACAAAGAGGAGAATATAGAGCTACTACGCGAAATAGGTGTTTCGTTTTATGCTATTGACGAAGCACACTGTATATCGGAGTGGGGGCACGATTTCCGCCCTGAGTATAGGCGCATCCGCTCAATGGTCGACTTGGTGGGCAGGCACCCCATTATGGCTCTAACCGCAACGGCAACCCCCAAAGTGCAAAGCGATATCATCAAAAACCTGAAGATACCGAATGCTGTTCTTTTTAAATCATCGTTTAACCGTCCGAATCTGTTTTACAAGGTAGTGCCTAAAACAGAGAGTGTTGACTTTGATATTATCCGTTTTTTGCACACGCAAAAAGGGAAAAGTGGCATCATCTATTGCATGAGCCGAAATAAAGTTACTACTTTTGCCGAACTGCTTCAGGCCAACGGGATAAAGGCACTGCCTTATCACGCCGGTATGGACGCAAAGGAACGTACCGAAAACCAAGATGCGTTCCTAAATGAGAGGTGCGATGTAATCGTTGCCACTATAGCTTTTGGTATGGGTATAGATAAACCGGATGTACGCTTTGTAATCCACTACGATATGCCCAAAAGCATCGAAGGTTATTACCAGGAAACCGGGCGCGCCGGTAGAGATGGGGGCGAAGGTATATGCATTGCTTACTTTAGCCCGAATGACGTTGCCAAACTGCTCAAATTCATGCAAGGCAAACCTATTGCAGAGCAGGAAATAGGCAAGCAGTTGGTTAACGAAATGGAGGCTTACGCAACCACCTCTCTGTGCCGCAGAAAGTTTCTGCTGCACTACTTTGGGGAAAACTATTTACAAGAGAACTGCGGGAATTGCGATAACTGTAGTATGGAGAAAAAGAAAGTGGATGCCACTGAGTGGCTTAGAATGGTAATTGATGCCATCCTTGAGGTGAAAGGGAAGTTCAAGGCTGATCACATTGTTGATCTGCTAACCGGCAATGCCACTGCCGAAATAGACACACTCGGACAAACGGAGCTGGAATGCTTTGGGATTGGCTCCGATACGGATGCCGATATATGGCAAACTGTAATTAGTCAGGCCACTGTTGCCGGCTATTTGGAAAAAAGCGTGGAAAACTACGGATTACTCAGTGTAACGGCTAAGGGTAAGAAGTTCCGTAAAGGGAAAGCAACGTTCTCTATTCAAGTAGAAAACGAAGATGATGACGAAATGGATGAAAATCCACGTATCGACGACACGGGTGATGCCGCTGATACTGTTCTTTTTTCTATGATGAAAGATCTGCGCAAGCAAGTGGCAGAAAAGGCAAATGTACCCCCTTATATCGTGTTTCAGGACGTTTCCCTCAAAACGATGGCTACGCTCTACCCCACTACTATGGAGGAATTGCAAAGCATTCCAGGTGTAGGAAGCGGGAAAGCACAGAAATACGGCAAGGAGTTCCTTGATTTGATCAAACAGCATATCGAAGAAAACGAAATAGATCCGCCTTTCGATATTCCCATCCGCACTACTGTCAATAAGTCAAAAGTCAAAACTACCATCATACAGCAGATTGATCGCCGCGTGCCATTAGAGGAAATTGCAGCTTCCAATGACTTGGATTTTGACGAACTACTCGCAGAATTGGACGAAATAGTGCGCGGAGGCACTAAACTCAATATAGATTACGAATTGAAGGATCGGATGGATGAGGACGAAATAGCCGAAATATACGATCACTTCAAACAATCCCCCACCGGAGAGATCGCTCAGGCACGAGACGCTTTTGACGAAGCATACACGGACGAAGAGCTCGCTTTAGTCAAAATCAAATTCTACTCCGAATTGGCAGGTTGATATCTCTCACTATAAAGTACATACAATGAACAAAACTTGCTTTATACGTATTCTTACGGCGTTTGCGGCATTACTGCTTGCAAGCGTAACTCTAAGCGCTCAAACAGTTATCGATCGCGTAGTGTGGATGGTAGGCGATGAACCTATCCTACTCAGCGATATTGAGTATCAGAAGCTGCGCATGCGCTACGAAGGCGTACAAACGGATGGAAGAGATCCGGATTGTTTTATTGCGGAATCGATCGCCGCCCAAATGCTTTTCCTCAATCAAGCCAAGATTGATAGCATCACAATAGACGAAACTATGGTGAATCGGCGCGTGGACGCCTATTTACAGGGTTTAGTTGCTCAAGTAGGTTCTAAAGCGAAGTTGGAAGAGTATTTCAATAAGAAGTATTCCCAAATCAAAGAAGATCAGAGACGTATCTTCCGCAATAACGATATTGTGAGCTCTATGCAGGAAGAGATAGTAAAAAACATGTCCGTTACGCCCGGAGAGATACGTACTTTTTACGAAAGCATTCCGCAAGATAGCGTTCCTTTTGTACCGGCTCGCGCCGAGGTACAGCTGATTTTTCGTCGCCCCGAGGTAAAACTGAGTGAGATTGACCGCATTAAAGAGCGGTTACGCGGCTTCGCTTCCGATATCAATAGCGGGAAAAGCAGTTTCTCCACCCTGGCGCGCCTTTACTCTCAGGATGCCAAAACCGCCTCTGCCGGTGGCGAATACGGTTTTGTAGCCAAAAGTTCCTTGGAGAATGAATTCGCCCGTATCGTGTTTGCTCTGAAAGATACCGAACACGTTTCGCCCATTATTCAAACCGAAGAGGGGTACCACATCGTGCAACTCATTGAAAAACGAGGTGATATTATAAACTTCCGGCATATTCTTTTGCGTCCGGAACTTTCCAACGAAGCTTTGGAACAGGAAAGAGTTAAACTCGATAGCATTGCTTCACTTATAGCTACCGGAGCTCTTCGCTTTGAAGATGCGGTAACCACATACTCTCAGGACGACAAAACAAAGAACAATTCCGGACTTTTGGTCAACGAAGATTACCAAAGCGAGCTTGCCGGTAGCTCCCTTTTTGCCTTGGACGAGCTTCCTCAGGATATAAGCCGCGCAATATCCACCCTCAGAGTTGGCGAGCTTTCGCCCGCTTTTGTGATGATCAACGATAAAGGCAACAAGCAATTGGCATTAGTTCGCTTAGCGCATCGCTATGAGGCGCATCGTGCTAACTTGCAGGATGACTTTCGTATCATTAAAAATATGGCTCTTGCCGATAAGAAGAACAAACGCATTGATGAGTGGATCAGAGAACAACAAAAGACTACATTCATTGAAGTAGACCCATCCATGCGGCATTGTGACTTCCGTTATCCGGGCTGGATAAAGACGCAAGTAGCTCACTAAACATCCGTTCCGATATGCTTGAGGAGCAAAGCAAGCGTAGTTCAAGCAACATCAGGCAAAGACGATCGTATACCGCGATTGTCTTTGTTTCGTTCCTTCTATTTGCCTCTACTTTCTCCCTGCTCTATCCCCATAGCACGCCTCCGCCCAACGGTAAAAAGCGCATTGTGCTGGAACATGCCGATTCGCTCCATTACGACGCCATCGAAATGCCGGGGATGCAACAGCTTAAGGGGAATGTCAAGCTGAGGCACGCCGGTTGGATTATGTACTGCGATAGCGCCTTTTTGGAAGAAGAAACCAACAGTCTTTTTGCATACGACAATATCCGCATTAAGGAAGGCGATTCCATCACTATCATCGGTCAACTGCTTAACTATTACGGCGAGGACCGCATCGCACAGCTCCGCTATAATGTGGAACTCTCAAACCGAACCGCCACGCTCTATACCGATAGTTTGGACTACGACCGCAATGCAGGCATAGCTTACTACACGGAAGGCGGTACTATCGTCGATTCGCTCAATACGCTTTCGTCCGTCTATGGCGAATATACACCTTCCACAAACGAAGCAGTCTTTAGGGATGAGGTCGTGCTCGAGAATACAGATTTCACCCTCAATACGGACTATCTGCGGTACAATACCGATACAAAGATTGCCTACTTCAACGGCCCCACTACCATTGTTTCCGATTCGGGGAGAATAGAGAGCACTCGTGGCGTTTATGACACCGGTAATGATGTGGGTATTTTGCTTGATCGCTCCGTCGTATTTAACCGAAGAGGCACTGTTACAGCCGATTCGATCTTCTACGACAAACACGCTTTCTTTACGGAAGGCTTCGGTAGCATGGTACTGTGCGACACCATCAACAAAGCGAACCTTTACGGCGAATACGGATTTCTCAACGACAGCACCGAGTACGCCTTTGCCACTTATCGCGCTTGGCTTGAGGACTATTCGCGCAAGGATACGCTCTATATGGCTGCCGATACGTTAGAAATGATTTCGCGTAAGGATTCACTCTCAGCGAAAGATAAGGATATACGTCTTATGAGGGGCTACCACCACGGCAAGCTCTTCCGTAAGGATCTCCAGGGCGTAGCGGATTCCATTAGCTACTTTTCGATGGATTCCATCCTAACTCTCTTCCACTCTCCCATTATTTGGAGCGACAGCACGCAGCTGGAGGGCGATACCATTCGTGCCTACTTCGCTGCCGATACGCTCCACCACGCCAAAACGTGGCTCAACGCAAAATCAATGAAGCAACTAATGGAGCCGGATAAATTCGAGCAAATCAAAGGCGATAGCCTGCTTGCCTTCTTTGCCGATGAATCCGTCAACGAATTACGAGCGTACGGAAACGTGGAAATGATATACTTCCCGCTCCAAGAGTCAATCAAGCACTATTTTGGCGTGGGGCACGTCAAAAGCCCCCACGTAATTGCGTACATTGCTGCTGATACCCTTCAAAAGGCAATTTGGTTAGGACCGGCTAACGGCACGCTTACTCCTATTGAAAAAGCGTCCGAAAGCGATAAGTTGCTCGCCGGCTTACAATGGAAGCCACAAAGGCGACCGCTCTCGCCAAAGGATATCTTTACCGCGCCTACTGATTCGCTCGGACAGCCTATCGCTTACATTCCGCCATCCTTAAGCGATCTCGCGCGCTTTAGCGGTGCCGCTGCTGCACTTACTGCTTACGAAACTATGGAACGAGAAGTCAAGGAAAGCCGTGCACGCGCCCTAACTCAGTCGAAGACGATTGATTCCGCTGCAATAGCCGAGGCAGCCCGAGCCTTACTGCCCGAATGCATACGCCGTCCCATGCCCACGGATGCGCCATTCGTTTGGCCCATTACCACCGATGAGACGCTATCACAACCCGATAAACTATGGCACTATTCTACAGACCAAGAAGACCATTCCGACCAAAGCATACCCCCATTTCGTATGATGCCCGCAAATATGCCCTCCGTCAAAGACGAGAGCGCATACGCGAGCAACTGATCGAGGATGGCGAGCTTCCGGGGCAAAATAAGCAGAAGCTCAATCCAAAGGAGGTAGCTGAAGCCGAAGAACGTTTTGCCGAGGAACTCCGCGACACGATGCGTAACAGCATGACGCACTTGCCCAAACAGGAAGAAAAAGGCAAGAGCGGAACCGGCAGATGGAGTGAATTCCTCCGCATCCTCCTGATGCTCCTCCTCCTCGGGCTGATCATCTGGCTGCTCTACTACCGCCGCTAATCCACCACTCATTACTATCGTTTCGCGACGAACCGCAAATATCGACCTCCTCTTACCGGTAGAAGCGTACAAGAGCTTATCTTGCCGATACGCATTTACTTACAAATTTCATCGAATTACCGTTCATTTACCGCTGTTTAATCGGCAGTAAAAGAGCGGTATTTCTACTTTTACGACCCTCCGCCTTAAAAGAATCTGACCTTTCGTTCCGAGCCACCGCATTATTCCTCCCGCGCTATCAAATCGTTGCTCCCATACTACCCGAGGGGATGTACGGAGGTATCGGGAAAAAGTCTATAGAGTATCCGAGAAAAGTCTATAGAGTTTTTCCCAAAAGTCTATAGAGTATTTTCAGAAAGTCTATAGACTTTTCTCGGACCGCACTAAACAAACACTCCGTTCCCTCCCATCCGCCGTTCCGATACCTCCGTACAAACGTCCGATTACCTACCGTCTGCCGCTCCGACTTCACCCGTCCCCCGATCCGCAACCTTCCTACCCGTCCCACGCCTTCTTTGCACCGGCGCTCAGACTTCTCCCATCCTCAGAGCCGTTTCCTCCGTATAAACGATTCGTTCACTTCCCATCCGCCACGCGGCTTCTTTCGTAGGAAGAGTGAGTGGGATAGGAATACATTTATTGTAGATGTGTAGGTTGACGGCTTTTATCCCGTAATAACTAAGAAATCATGCTCAATTGCTCTCCGAAAGCAAAGCAATAGCACGCCCTTCGGGACCAATCCTTCTTTCAGATAGAATATATCAGATCCTCTGAAGAATAGATTTCCCCATTGGGGTGCATTACGTAAAGCAGGACTAAATGCGCGTAGTGGCGGATGGGGGTAAATCGATGAATTTGCGCAGCTCGGGTGTGGGGTTGACATCTAAGTCCGTATGGGTGCCCTCCCAATTCTTCAAACCTTGGTGAAGGAAAATAATGTGATCCCCAATTGTACGCACGGAATTCATATCGTGCGTGTTAATAACGGTAGTGATGTTATTCTCGGTGGTCAGCTCATGAATAAGGCGATCGATGGTTTCACTCGTTTTGGGGTCCAATCCGCTATTGGGTTCGTCGCAAAAAAGATAGTGCGGTTTATTGACAAGTGCGCGCGCCAAAGCGGCTCGCTTCATCATACCGCCACTAATTTCGGAAGGATATTTATGAGCAGCTTCGGCAAGCCCTACACGCTCAAGGAGCTGCATTGCACGTTGCTTGCGTATTTCGCGCCGGTCTTTGGAGAACATGTCCAGCGGAAACATAGTATTTCCGAGTATGGTTAGATTATCGAAGAGAGCAGATCCCTGGAACATTACGCCCATATTAAGGCGCAGTTTTTTCATTTTTGACGCGTTCATGGTTGAGATCGACTCCCCATCGTAGATAATATCGCCTGAGGTGGGTTCAATAAGTCCGAACAAACACTTTAGCAGTACCGTTTTACCGGCTCCGCTACTTCCAATAATCAGATTGGTTGCTCCGGAATGAAAGGTAGCATTGATGCCCTTGAGCACCTCCTTTTCCTCAAATGATTTGACCAAATTCCTAACTTCAATCATGGCATCGATTAGATAAGCATAAGGTTCGTAAGCAGCAAGTCGGCGAGGAGAATGAGCACGCTACCGGTAACTACCGCATTGGTGCTAGCGCGCCCTACTGCCAATGCACCGCCTTTAACGGTGTATCCGAAGTAACTGGCTCCACTTGTGATGATAAACGCGTAAACAGCGGATTTAATCATTGAGTAAAAGACGTTGTACGGCTGGAAGAAAAGCTGCATTCCATACTCAAAATCGTTGATCGTTATGTTAGGCGTTACAAAAGTTGCCAGGAATCCGCCACCGATAGCAGTAGCCATACTGATTACACTCAGCACGGGAATGAAAAGAAGCAACCCTACAATCTTGGGAAGAATAAGGAAATTTGCG
The DNA here is from genome assembly GCA_902489445.1 of uncultured Bacteroidales bacterium. GTDB lineage: Bacteria > Bacteroidota > Bacteroidia > Bacteroidales > Porphyromonadaceae > Porphyromonas. The sequence goes on along the minus strand of CABTZX010000022.1, from coordinate 5,271 downwards.
GAATTGATACCCATCACTTCCAAGGCATCAATTTGTTCCGTAACACGCATCGTTCCTAGCTCACTGGCAATCCCGGAACCTATTTTGCCGGAAAGAATAAGGCACATTATGGAGGAAGAAAACTCAAGAATTACAATTTCACGCGTGGCGTAACCAATTGTAAAGCGCGGGATCAGCGGACTGCTCATATTAATGGAGAGCTGGATGGTAATCACGGTACCAATGAAAAAGGAGATAATGACCACAATCCAAATGGAATTGAGCCCGATCTTGCCAATTTCATCCACAAGATTCTTGAAGAACATATTCCACCGAGCAGGCCGTCTGAATACACGTCGCATCAAAAGCGTGTATTCTCCCATGTTCTGTAGTGCTCGGGTTAAAGCTATGTGCGTTTTCTGAGACTGATTCATAGGTAATGTGCTATTCGCGGATAAGTGCTTTGCGGGCATCCCAGCCTCCTTGTTCGAGATTTTGTACGTTTCCATCAGGTAGCACCAGCTTCACGCCGCTTTCCTTTTCAGTGATGTGCCCTATTATAGAAACGCCTTTCATTGCCTCAATCACGCTGTAGCACTCAAGAGGCACAGTGAAAAGTAGTTCGTAATCCTCACCGCCATCCAAGGCTGCAGCAAAAGGATCAACAGATAGCTCTTCTGCCATTGCAAAAGTTTCGGTATCCATCGGGATGCGTTCGGCATAGATAACCGCACCCACGCCGCTTTCCGTGCATAAATGGTGCGTTTCGCTTGAAAGCCCGTCGCTGATATCTATCATAGAAGTGGGCTGCACGCCTGCATTGCTCAATGCTTCGATGATATCGCCACGCGCTTCGGGACGCAATTGACGCTCAATAATATATTCCCGCTCCTCAAACTTTGGAGCGAAGAAGGGCGTTGGGTCAGCCAAAAAGACGCGTTTTTCCCGTTCGAGCAACATCAAGCCCATATAAGCCGCGCCAAGGTTCCCGGTGCAACAGAGCAGATCGTTGGGCCTTGCTCCGTGCCGGTACACCACTTCGCTACGTTTTGCCGAACCGAGGCAGGTGATCGATATCACTAATCCGTTTTGGGAAGCGCAGGTATCGCCGCCAACAAGGTCTACACCATAATGGGACAACGCTGCATACATACCGCTATAAAGCTCTTCCATTTGCTCCACTGAGAACTTGGACGACAAACCAAGTGACACAGTTATCGCTTCCGGCCGTCCGTTCATAGCAAAAATATCGGATAAGTTAACCACAACTGCCTTATAGCCTAAATGCTTCAGCGGCGTATACACGAGGTCAAAGTGCACTCCTTCCAGTAGCATATCGCTAGTAACCAGGCGAACTCTGTCGCTTTCTTCCGTTAAAACGGCAGCATCGTCTCCCACGCCCTTCAGCGTGCTTTTGCGAGTGGGGCGGTATTCTTCGGTCAAACGATTAATTAGTTTGAATTCACCGAACTTGGATATAGGTGTTGGCATTATAAAGTGTTGCTTTTACGAGGAAGTTGTTGACAAATTAAGCTTTGGAAGTGCGGTTCTTCACCAAAGAGAAAGCGCATTTCAATGGGTAGAACGAAGAAAGTCGCTACAAGCTTTGCGCTCATTACGCTCCGAAGCGAACGAAGTCGGGCGGCATCCTTAGTTGTTGTAATGAAGAGTGTAGCACTTTCATCGGCAAGATTGTTCCAACTGCGCACATCGCTTTCCGTAAAGCGGTGGTGATCCGGATAGGAAAGCGGTGTTACAGGGCATTCATACCGCTCTGTTAAATGACGAAAGAATGGCTCCGGCGCGGCAATTCCCGCTATAGCGCTAATGTGTTGGTACGAGCTTTTGGCAGTTCGTTCCGCTACATCCTCAAAGAGAGGTTCCGGTTCTTTATAGAGAATGGAGGTAAAGAACACTCGTTGATGCGGGAAAAGCGATAGATTGCGCTTTGTCAAGCTCTTTTGTATGGGAGAAAGTTCCTCAGGGCATTTAGTTACAATCAGACAATCGGCACGCAACCTACCTTTTGGCGTTTCCCTCAGTCGCCCCAAGGGCAATAAGGCATCCTCGGTAAAGGGATGTTCGTAATCGGTAAGCATAATAGTAAAGGAAGGCTTTATTCGCCTATGCTGCATGCCATCATCCATAAGAATCACTTGTGGACGTTCGTCGCTTTCCATGGAAAGAAGGTACTCAACGGCACGACAGCGATTTCCGTCTGCCACAACCATTACATCCGGATGTAGCAACAAAAGCTGTTTCAGTTCGTCCCCGATCTGCTCCTCGGAAGCATCCTTGCCCCTACCGGCACAAAACAATCCTCGACTACGCCTTTTGTATCCCCGGCTCACAACCGCCACGCGATAGCTCTGCTTTAACAAGCGTACTAAGTACTCCACCATCGGGCTTTTGCCCGTTCCGCCCACAGCGATATTCCCCACACAAATGATCGGTATCGGATAGGAGCGGCTCTTTAGCGTTTGATTGTTATACAGCCAATTGCGTATGCCAACCACCGCTCCATACAGAGCGGCAAAGGGAGCAAGGTATAAGCGTCTCCGAGTCGGCATTTCCGCAAAAAAGAGCTCTAGAAGTTAACCATATAGGGAATAATAGCTTGCGCACCGGTCATTGAGCGGAGAAGACGTGCACGACGAACAGCTTCAATCTCGTCATTCGTAAAGAATTCATTGAGCGTAGCACGCGTAGTACTTATACCGAAGCTCCGAAGCATCTTTTTCCACGATAGCTCTGCCCGATCGTTATAAACCACTTTGTAGTTCGTCATCTTCGCTAATGCTGCCGCTTTAACGATAGCATCATCCAAACCGCCCATTGCATCAACCAGTTTACGTTCCAACGCCTGCTCACCGGTCCATACGCGTCCCTGACCTATGCTATCCACCATTGCCTTGCTTAAGTTACGTCCGTTAGCTACGCGCGTAATGAAGGTATCGTAGCCTTGTTCCACCATCTTTTGGAAAAGAGCCTTTTCGCCATCCGTTAGCGGACGAAGAGCATTGCCCAAATCTGCATATTGGTTCGTTTTTACCCCATCATAGGTAAGCGCTATCTTTTCCGCTGTTCCGGCAAAGGAGGGGAACATGCCGAAGATACCGATAGATCCGGTTATCGTGCCCGGTTCTGCGTAGATGTAGTTGGCTGCGCAAGAGATATAATAACCACCGCTTGCGGCATAGTCACCCATTGAGATTACAATAGGCTTACGGCTCTTTACGTATTCAACTGCATCCCAAATTACATCACTCACAAAGGCGCTTCCGCCCGGTGAATTAACCCGCATCACCACTGCATCGATATCATCGTCATCCGCCACGCGAATCAGTTTGCCGGCAAGCGTTCTGTTGATGTTTCCGTATCCTGAAACCCCATCGTCTCCGTCTATTATATTACCTTCCGCATAAATCACCTTGACTAAGCCATCTATGCCTTTATTCCGGGAAATGGCTCTTGCTCGGTTCATCTCGCCTACAGATACAAAGGAAATACTTTCATCTTCGTCCTGATCGAGATAGCTGTTCAGTACACCCTTCATCTCTCTGGAATAGAGAACGGTATCGATCAATTTGTTCTGCATATATTCCTTTGCTGTATAGAAGAGAGGCGCTTCGTCCACCATCGCATTCAGAGCAGTGGCCTCAATATTGCGCGAAACGGATATATCCTTCATAAATTCCGACCAAAGAGCTTGCGTAAACGAATTCATCTGTTCTCGATTGGCATCCGATAGTTGCGTATTGGTATACGGTTCCACTGCACCCTTGTAGGTGCCTACCTTAAACACGTTCATTTCCACCCCCAGCTTAGCCAAAGTTTGCTTGTAGAAAAGCGTTGTGGAGGCTATTCCGTGTAAATCAACGGCTCCCTGCGGATTGAGGTATAGTTCATCTGCTGCCGATGCCAAATAGTAACCGGCTTGAGCATAGTTATCCGCATACGCAACCACAAACTTGCCACTCTTGCGGAAGTCCAGTAGTCGTTGGCGTATCTCCGATAGCGATGCCATTCCCGCAACCGGTGCCGAAGCTGTCAGATAGATTCCGTCTATCTTTGGGTTTTTCTTCGCATTGTCGATCGCATTCAGCAGTTGAGTGAGACTTACCGCCTGATCGTTGCCGTTATTGAGGTACGAATCCCACGGATTGCGATACGTAACCTCCTTTACTTCCGTAAAATCCAACCTGAGTACACTATGGTTAGGCACTACATATTCCGACTCGCCTTGCAATGAGCTGAAGGAGGCAATCTGAGCCATCGTGAAGATAAAGAACAGAAAGCTGAGCAATCCCGTTACGATGCTACCTACAATAATGGCGAGCAAAGCCGCCAGGAACATTTTCCAGAAGTCTTTCATACAAGTATATCTCTTTGTTTCTTAAATACCTTTTCTCTCCGCCTTGCCCCAAAGCTACCTTCCAAGGTTGAAGTGTACATATGCGGCACGACCCTTCCACGTGCAAAGTTAAGCATTTGATTGTATCCTCTGATATTCAGGTGCCTTTCAGTCGGATACCGCAGAGCCGCATGTGCTGTTTCCCTCCTTACATCTCTTAGAGCAAAACGAACTTTTCCGGCTATATGGATAGGTAAGTATCCTGCATTCTCCTATAAAAGAAAACACCTTGCACCACGTTTGTATCCTCTCCTGCTTCCACGTCTCCGCTCATTCGCTTAAAATCCATCCGAATACCCTATGATGGCTGTTCGTACTCTTCCTTAATCACTTCTGACGAACTACGATAGGTCAGATAAACTCGACTTACCTACGAGAGAAAAATGATGTATGCGCATGGCATTCTCTTTTCCTACAAACCGATAAATTACCAATGATTAATCGACAATTAAATGACAACGAACGATCGGTAAATCCGAGGTAAATGCACCACGAAGAGTGAAGTAGCAAATCGTAGATACGCAGGAGTTGGAACGTATATTGGGGGTATGTCGGTGCGGGCTGCGAGGAAACGGCTTGGAACCACGGAACTAATGAAACGGAGGATGGTAAGAATTTGAGCGCTTGTGCGAAGAAGATGGGGGCGGCGCATGGAAGGTATCGGTCAGTTTATACAAGGGACCCCGAGTGTGGAATAGGATGCAATGATTCGTTTGTTCCACGGAAACGGAGCGGTGAATGGGAAGTATCTGATCGTTTGTACGAAGGGAACTAAGTGGAGGATGGGAGGTTTCTGATCGTTTGTATGAAGGCAACGGAGTGGCGGATGGGAGGGGACGGATCGTTTGTATGAAGGCAACGGAGCGGAGGATGGGAGG
>CABTZX010000021.1 GCA_902489445.1 uncultured Bacteroidales bacterium | reverse complement strand
TGTTTTTCATAGTATTAGATTTAAGGTTGGAAAGGGTTTGTCGTGAGACAAGCCCTTTCATTTTTAATACCAACACCATATTAGAGTGGAGGTAAGGAAAATCGAAGAGAAATCCTTACAAGAAGGAGAAGAGCTCAGCTGTGAGGGAGCGGATATCTACGCGGAGGAGCTTCCCATCAAGCGATTCGCCCATGCGAAGCAATGCTTTGAGTGCTTGAGCAGCCATCAATGAGCCTAATACACCTACGGCAGGGGCAAATACGGCAACCGGAGCTTCGTCACCACCCTCATTGTATTCCGGAAACAGATCGCTATAGCCCGGTCCATCGTTGCTATAGGTAAAAAGAGCGGATTGAAACGTATATCCCTGGATGGCTCCGTACAGATACGGAAGTTTACAAGCTCGTGCCGTAGCATCCAGCAGGTAGCGTGTAGCCAGATTATCCGTAGCATCAATAATCATATCGCAATCAACAGCCAAATCCATAGCATTCTGCTTACCAAAACGCTTTATTACCGCTTCTGTTCGGCAATAGGGATTCAGCTCCGTAGCACGTTGAGCGGCAAGTTCCGCTTTGAAGCGTCCTACATCGTCCGTTCGGTATAATATTTGTCGTTGCAGATTAGACAGAGCCACCACATCGCTATCCACAATGCGCAATGCACCGATACCGGCAGCCGCCAGATAGAGTATCAGGGGCGAACCGATGCCACCGGCACCGACGATGAGCAAGCACATTTGTTTCAAACGCTCCTGCTCTGCTTCGCCAATGTCGGGCAGCATCAACTGGCGCTCATAGCGCAGACGTTCACTCTCAGTTAGTGGCATAATTGCATTAAAGCCATCCGTCCCAATCTTTCCATACGGGTTCGTAGCCTTGGCTGCGTATAGCTGCCGCCATTTCGTCCACCGTACGGCCGTCGTTAATAACAAATTGTTCTAGTTCCACATCACGGTGCGCATAGCCACCCGGCTCAGTGCTGGATGCCGCACTCATAGTGGTAACGCCAATCCGCATAGCCAAGTCGCGGAAGTCCGAACTTTCGCGTGTGGAAAGGGATATATCCACTTCCGGATTGAAAAGACGATACGCCATAATCAATTGTGCCATTTGCTTATCGTTAATCGGATCCTTGGGCATAAAGGCACCTACATGCGGGCGCAATCGGGGCAACGAAATGGAGAATTTCATCTTCCAATAGTGCTTTTCCATCCAATCCATATGCATTGCCGTAAAGTAGGAATCGGTACGCCAATTCTGTAACCCTAATAATGCACCGATACCCATCTTTTGCATTCCTGCTTGTGCGCAACGCTCAGGTGTTTCCAAACGGTACCGATAATCCCTTTTTTGCCCTTGCAGATGGAATTGTGGATAGGCTTCGTGATTATACGTTTCCTGATACACACATACAAAGCTTATTCCGCTTTCACGGAGCGTTTTGTAATCTTCAGTATTCAAAGGCTGTACTTCAAGCGATATTTGCGCAAAATGTGGGCGCAGAGCATCCACAATCTCCTTATAGTAAGCGGTATCGGTCAGTTTGGGAGCTTCCCCGGAAACAATAAGTATATGACGGAAACCCCACTTCTTCAGCACCTCGATTTCCTCCATTACGTTCTCTACGCTGAGCTTTTTGCGTTTAATGGCATTATGACTGCTGAACCCGCAATAGATACAGTTATTTGTGCAGAAGTTGGACAGATAGAGCGGTACGTACATCTGTATTGTTTTACCGAAACGCTGCCGCGTGAGCTGCTGTGCCTTCACTGCCATTTGATCCATAAAAGGCTCACCGGCAGGAGATATCAGTGCTTTGAAATCTTCCAACGTGGGACGCTCAGCTTCTATAGCCCGAGCTACATCATCAGAGGTTTTTGCAAAAATGGACTTTTCTTCCGTATCCCAATCGTAAGTAAGTATATGATCGTAAAAGCTCATTATTACTTCGTTTCCTTGTCAAAAAAGCCTTGCAGCGGTGAGGTAGCCACTGCAAAATTCCTTACTCCGGGCAATCCGGCTTCAAAGGCTTCGCGCCCGGCGATAACTGCATTTCGGAAAGCAACAGCCATACGTTCGCTATTACGAGCGGTAGCAATTGCAGTATTCACCAGTACGGCGTCAGCACCCATTTCCATCGCTTCCGCTGCTTGAGAGGGGGCACCTATACCGGCATCCACCACTACGGGCACTTGGCTTTCGGATATAATTATTTCCAATAGTTCCTTTGTACGAAGGCCCTTATTGGACCCGATGGGCGCGCCCAGTGGCATTACTACCGCTGCACCGGCTTCCTCCAAACGTTTGCACAAAACGGGGTCAGCCTGAACGTAGGGCAATACAATGAAATCTTCCTTTGCCAGTGTTTCCACCGCTTTGAGGGTTTCAATCGGATCCGGTAGTAGATATTTGGGATCGGGATGTACTTCAATTTTGATAAAGTTGGTACCGAAGGCTTCCCGTGCCAAGTGTGCCGCAAAAATGGCTTCTTCCGCATCGCGTGCCCCACTGGTATTGGGCATAAGGGTAACCCCCTCCACAGCGGTTATATGTTCCACTAAGCTGTCGTGATCGCGCTCGGTTTCCAAGCGTTTCAGCGCTACCGTAACCAACTGGCTCCCGGAGGCGGTGATGGCAGCCTTCATAGCTTCATTGGACGGAAACTTACCCGTTCCGACAAAGAGGCGAGACGTAAATTCGTGTCCCGCAATTACTAAAGGCTCATTCATATTCTAATGTTTGTTTTCAAAGGTTTCTATTGAAATGTTTGTTGCTGAGCGTGGTTAATTGGTTCGCACTCAGCGATATATTTGTAGCTTTGTTAATCGCTCCGGAAACGGCTACTCCGTTTATTGCGAAGCGTCCCAATGCTTCGATGTCAGGGGCCGTAATGCCTCCGATCACAAAGAGCGGAACGGATTCCGTATTGGAAGTGATGATTTGTTCTAAGTTCTCAGGGGTAACCATCGGGCTGAGATGGGTTTTGGTCAGGGTAAAGTGCCATGGCCCCACCCCAACATAATCGGCGCCTTCCAAGGTTCTATAATGCAAATCCTGTGCCGTATTGCAAGTTCCGCCAATAATTCGGTTTATGCCCAACCGCTTGCGCGCTTCGCCTATAGAGGTATCGCTAAGTCCCAGATGCACGCCGTCCGCTCCACTTTCCAGTACCGCTTCCACATCATCATTAATGATAAGCGTTGCCTCCTCGTAAGCCACCATTAAGCTTTTAAGCTTGCGTGCGGTGGTAACGATATTTTCGTGCGATGCTTCCTTCATACGCAGCTGTATCCAGCGCACACCGCCTTGCAGAGCGGCTTCAGCCTGTTTCAGCACAAGTTCCGTATCCGATGCATCAGTGATATACATCAAATGCGTTGTTCGCAATGCTCGCTCCTTGCGAACTTGCATCCGGTCGTTTCGCTCCATAAAGAGGCGATTGCTGCTGCGGAGCAAAGTTTCTACATATTGCTGTCCATACCGGCATGCTTGCGTAAGCGTGAACCCTCGCGACAAAAAGGCGGTAATCGCAGATGATAATGCACATCCTGTGCCATGCTTCGTGGAAGGCGCTTTTGGTATGGAATGGGCGACAAAATGTCCATCCGGCAAAAAGAGCGTATCCGTGGAGCAATAGGCACTATCCGCACTATGTCCGCCCTTGAGCAAAACGGCAACTCCGAGTTCCCGTGCAGCTAGCTGTACCATAGCGGGATCGCTGCTACCGAACAGTGCTTCCGCTTCGGGCAAATTAGGCGTAATAAGATCTATCAGCGGAGCAATTGTTTGTAATACTTTTCGTTCGGGAGATGCGTGCAAAGCAATATCCCCTTGGGTCGGTTTAATCACCGGATCCCATACAATTCGTTTCACTCCTCCGGCGCGCAATACTTTAGCATAAGCCGCCACATCGGCAATTTCTTCCGTCAGCGCTATTTTAGCCACTATGGGCTTATGAATCGTAAGCAGGTGAGCTGTAGCCTCCAATCCTTTTTCCAAAGGAGTTGCATAGGTACTTTTAAATTCCTCCTCGTGCTGTACCGTGCAAACCGTCACCACAGATAGCGGAAATACGCCTAAATGCTCCATATTCAGCACATCGGCAATCATTCCGGCACCGCTTGAGGGGTCGTGACCGGCAATGGTTAGCGCTTCGTTGCGCGGAAAAGCGAGGAGTCGCTCCAAAAGGCAATTACCGCTATCGAAAAAATAGCCCATTGCCGCCGCACCGGAAAAGCCGTACTGCATTACCTCTTTGGCACGTTCCGGCGTAATTCCGCCCAGAGCGAGTACCGGAAAGGGTAAATGCAATAATCGTTCCGTACATTCTTCCAACGGCACATTTGCTTTATAACCCGCTTTACATATACTGTCGTACACCGGGCTGAGCAGCGCAAACTGGGGTTTAAAGGGCAAATGCTCCAATTCCTCCAGCGAATGAGTAGAGGTACTGATGCGCAAACCGCGTGCATCGGCGAAGCAAAATTCCTCGCGACGTGCCTTATTCAGGTGAATTCCTCCTACTGAAGCGGTTTGGGTTAAATCGTAGTAGTTATCCACCAAGAGCAAATGCCGCCATTTGGGCTCAATAGCTGTCACAACCGCCTCATAATCACTTCGATCCGCCCCGGGCATGCGAATGATGAGTGCATCCAATCCGGAAGCAAAAAGGCTATTGTAATTCCGCGCCAGTGCAGGCGAAACCGTTGGCGGTGTAATCAGCGCAATCATTGTTCGTTACAGGCAGAATTCGCTGTTTCTCCCTTGATTTGATCCTGCAATTGCTTGGAAGCGCGCATCGAGCAGAAATGCTCGCCGCACATCGAGCAGAAATGCGCTTTTTTATGTCCTTCCGCAGGCAATGTTTCATCGTGGAACGTCATTGCCGTTTCACTATCCAATGCAAGATGGAACTGATCCATCCAACGGAACTCATAGCGCGCTTTGCTCATCGCCCAATCGCGCCAGTACGCCGCCGGGTGCCCTTTGGCGAGATCCGCCGCGTGTGCCGCCAATTTGTACGTAATAACCCCCTCTTTCACATCTTCGCGATTCGGCAAGCCGAGATGCTCTTTCCGCGTAACGTAGCAGAGCATCGATGTACCGTACCAACCAATCATTGCCGCTCCGATAGCACTGGTGATATGGTCATAACCGGGAGCTATATCCGTAACTAACGGCCCGAGCGTATAGAAGGGAGCTTCGTTGCACAGATCCAACTGAAGATCCATATTTTCTCTAATCTTTTGCATCGGCACGTGCCCGGGGCCTTCGATAATTACCTGTACATCATGCTTATCGGCTATACGTGCAAGCTCGCCCAGCGTACGTAGTTCCGCAAACTGAGCTTCGTCGTTGGAATCGGCAATAGAGCCGGGTCGCAATCCGTCGCCTATAGATACGGCCACATCGTATTGCGCCAAAATCTCACATATCTCTTCGAAATGCGTATAGAGGAAACTTTCCTGCTTGTGGATGGTACACCAATGTGCCATAATAGCGCCTCCACGCGACACAATTCCGGTTAAACGCTTCATGGTGAGTGGGATATGCTGCCACCGCAACCCGGCATGTATAGTGAAATAATCCACGCCCTGCTCTGCCTGCTCTATCAGCGTATCGCGATATATCTCCCACGTAAGTGCCTCTGTTTTACCCTTTACCTTCTCCAAAGCTTGATAAAGCGGCACGGTACCTACCGGAACCGGACTATTGCGCACGATCCATTCGCGTGTTTCGTGGATGTTTTTACCGGTAGAAAGGTCCATTACGGTATCAGCTCCCCACCGCGTTGCCCAAACGGCCTTTTCGACCTCTTCGGCGATACTGCTGGAAAGAGGCGAATTACCGATATTGGCGTTGATTTTGACCAGAAAGTTCCGACCAATAATCATCGGTTCGCACTCGGGGTGATTGATATTTGCCGGAAGAATGGCTCTGCCTGCGGCTATTTCGTCGCGAACAAATTCAGGCGTAATCAGCTCCGGCATATGAGCACCAAAGCCTTCGCCCTTTTCTTTCCGATAAGCCTCGCGAATGCGGTCGCAACACTGATTTTCGCGTATTGCCACATATTCCATTTCGGGCGTGATCATTCCCTTGCGCGCATAGTGCAACTGCGAAACGCGATGTCCCTTTTTGGCACGAAGCGGATGGGATTCGATGTGCTCAAAGCGTAAATCATCCAGACGCTTGTCACTACGACGCATTCTGCCGTATTCGCTGCTCAAATCGTCCAAACGCTCTACATCACCGCGCGCTTCAATCCACTCGCTACGAAGTTTGGGCAATCCCTTGCGCGGATCCGCCTTATATTCCGGATCGGTATAAGGACCGCTTGTATCGTACACAACCACAGGCTCATTGGGGTGGCGCACACCGTGTTCGTCAATGGTATCCGTGAGTGCGATACGACGCATCGCTACGGAAACGCGTTCGCCCTTAACATATATCTTTTCGCTACCGGGAAGCGCACCCTGTGTGATGGTTACGTCCGCTGCATTGTCTCTTGCTTTCATATTCTGCTCTATTACTTTTTGTTTCCTGATTTAGATCAACCGCCCTTAACGGCGCCAATAATAATGAGCGCATCTCCTTCTTGCAGCGAAAAGGAATCCAACTCCTCGCGCCGAATGATACGCTTATTTACCGCTACGGCGATATGCGTTGTGGGATACCCGCCGGCAGTCAACACCGCTAAGGGCGTGCTTCCTTCGGGTACCGCTTGGTCTTTTCCGTTTATACTGATATGAATCATACTCATCTCTCTTATGCCAAAGCAGGTTTCTCCGTTCCGTTTCCCGGGCGGCATACCTTGAACCTTCATAATTAAGTGAGATTGAGCAGAGGCGAGCTGTACTCGCTCTTTGATTGTTCCATCTCTCTTCCCTACGCCGGTATTATCCGGATCAGGTCACGGGTATTATCTCAGCTCTCCGCAAAGGGAGTGCACCCCCAAGAAATAGTGCCATCGTACGGGGAGGAACGCCCTCCCTACTTTAGCTTTGGCAAAGATAAGCAAACCAATCGGATTTGCAAGCCCTCTGACCACCGACCTACCTTCTCCACCGCACCTCTATCCTAATCGACAGGCGTGCCCCTACTCCAAACGCCCGGCTTGCACCCGATGCCCCGATACGTATATACCTTTCATTCGATAGGTATATACCTCTCGACCGAAACCTATATACCTTTCGATTGATAGGTATATAAGTTTCGGGAGGAGTTGATATGCTTCGTGGAGAAGGGGTTAGAGGGCATCGCCGCGTTGCGCTGCCTGGAAGCGGGCATAACGCCCTCCGAGTGCGAGCAGCTCGGCATGCGTTCCCTGCTCCACAATATACCCATCATCCAAAACAGCGATCATATCAGCGTGCTCAATGGTAGAAAGGCGATGCGCAATGATAATTGTGGTGCGGTCCTTTAGCAGGTGATTTAGCGCATTCTGTACAGCAAGTTCGCTTTCGGCATCCAAAGCTGAGGTAGCTTCGTCCAGGATTAGGATCGGTGGGTTCTTGAGCAACGCTCGGGCTATGCTTATTCGTTGGCGTTCTCCTCCGCTCAGTTTGCCACCACGGTCGCCTATATTGGTATCGTATCCTTGAGGCATTTGGCGGATAAATTCATCTGCGTATGCAATAACGGCGGCTTCTCTTATCTCGTCGCACGTGGCATTTGCCTTCGAAAGGGCTATATTGCGCGCCACCGTATCATTAAAAAGAATTGCTTCCTGATTAACATAACCGATCAGAGCACGCAGCTCTTCTATACGGAAGTTCCTTATATCAACCCCATCGATACGTACGGCACCTTCGTCCGGATCAAAGAAGCGCGGCAGCAGGTCAGCTATGGTACTTTTGCCACTTCCGGAGAGCCCCACCAGCGCTACGGTTTTACCTTTAGGTATAGTCAAATTAAGGTTTTTCAATACCGGTTTATCCTTAACATAGCCAAAGGAAACGCCATCGTAGGTAATGTTCTTTTCGAAAACGGCAGGCTGCGGACGAGCAGGCGAAGCGATCGGATTCTGCACATTCAGCACAGCTTCAATACGTTCCATCGAAGCCATCCCGCGTTGCACCGCATAGGTGGCGCGCGTCAGCTCCTTAGCCGGATTAACCACACTATAGAAAATGACCAAATAGTATATGAATGTGGGCGCGCTAATCGTGCTGTTACCGGACAAAATAAGCGTACCTCCGTAATAAAGAATAACCGCAATAGCCACGGTTCCAAGGAATTCGCTCATCGGATGTGCCAACTGTTGCCTACGATACACGCGTGAGGTGATACGCCGGTAGCCTTCGTTGGCTTGCCGGAAGCGTGTTTCCATCCGATCTTCCGCTCCAAATGCTTTAATCACGCGGAGGCCGCCGAGCGTTTCCTCTACATAATTCATCAGCACGCCCCATTTATTTTTTCCTTCCAAGCTATCGCGTTTGAGCCGTTTTCCCACAACGCCCATCACCAATCCGGCTATGGGCAACACAACAATAACAAAAAGCGTGAGCTGCCAGCTGATAAAGCACAACGCCACTACATAGATTAGTATGAGAATGGGGTTCTTAATGAGCATCTCAAGCGTATCCACAATCGAGCTTTCTACTTCCGCCACATCAACGGATATACGCGCGAGTAGGTCACCTTTATGCTCTTCGCTCATATAGCCCAGCGGCAAGCGGAGAATCGCTCCGTTGAGTTTGTTGCGCAAATCGCGCACTACGCCGGTACGCACCGGGATGAGACTCCATAAACTGGCATAGGTAGTCAGCACTTTAATGAGCGTCATTACGCCCAAATAGAGGCAAAATACGAGTAGCGCACGAGTGGGACCAATGGAACCGATCAGAGAAGCTATATAGTAATTGAAGTTATTGCCGACGGCAGCTGCCCATTCGCTCCAGCCTGCAAAGGAGTTTAACGATATGGAAGAGAGAGGGATGAGCTCGGTGGCACCCGTTTCCATACCGAAAAGTATCTTCAGAATGGGAATAATGAGCGAGAAAGCGGCGAGGTTGAGCAGAGCCGCCAAAATATTGGTAACTATACTCAATGCTACATAACCGGAGTAAGGCTTTACATAGTGCCTTATGGTGCTTCGGAAACTACTCATTGTTCAGCGGAACATCTTTCTTCAGTGGAGCCTCGATTATGCTGCGAACGTCGGAAACGGCACGTACAATATTGCGCGGATATGGCTCGCTCTGATCAATGTTATAGAGCGGATGGATGGTCATCGTTAATCGGGTGGGCTTAATTTGCCACTTTCCTTTACGCAACGCATCAAAGGAGCCTTCCAGCGTAACCGGTAGAATAGGCACACCCAACTCTTGCGCCATAACAAATCCGCCTTTCTTAAAGCGAAGCATATTACCGGTTTCCGTACGATGCCCCTCGGGGAAAATGGCAATGGATACGCCTTTTGCGAGTACATCACCGGCACTGCGGAGCGTTTCCTTTATGGAAGCGGGATTATGCTCATCTACATATATAAAACCAGCTGTAGCACAAGCCCGACCCATAAAGGGCACTTTTCTAAGACTCGCCTTCATAACCCAACGGAAAGGTCTACCGATACGGGCGTAAATCATAAAGATATCCATCGCGCCCTGATGGTTTGCCATAATCACTAAAGGCTTATTCCTTTCGGGCAGATTCTCTTTTCCATACACTTTTACCGGACAAAGAAACAAAGCGCATGCTACCATGCTCCACCACTTACCAGGATAATAGGCAAAAACGCCCTTTCCAAAGAAGAAACATCCTACCATAGTGAGCAAAGAGAACAGAATGGTGGAAAGAACAAAGAGAGGAACGGCAATAAGCCAGTAATATATCGTGTAGAGAGCTTTCAGCATATACTTGGATGTTGCTCTGCATTACGCGAGCCACATTCTTCCTTACGTTGACGAATCAAGGCATCTATATCATCGGAAAATTCCTCCGGTACGAGCAAATCATTATCAATTTTTCCGATTGTAGCCAATCCTCCGGTAGATGTTTCCTTGTAGAGCGAGGGCAAATCCTTACCGGTTTGATGCATTGTTTCTACTACTCTATCGAAACTAACGCGGTGCCGTCCGTCGGTAAAATTGGCATAAGTATTGGCATCCAGTGCTCGGCTTGCGGCAAAAGCGTTACGTTCGATGCAGGGAATTTGTACCAATCCGCAAACAGGATC
Source organism: uncultured Bacteroidales bacterium (assembly GCA_902489445.1). Classification (GTDB taxonomy): domain Bacteria; phylum Bacteroidota; class Bacteroidia; order Bacteroidales; family Porphyromonadaceae; genus Porphyromonas. The sequence goes on along the minus strand of CABTZX010000021.1, from coordinate 18,071 downwards.
GCATGTTAGCCCCAAATGGTGCTCTAATCCCATTTCCGCGGCATACTCAATTTGGTGAAGTGTTCCACCAAAAAGCTGCGAAGCGGCTGCAGCCGCCATCGAACAAGCAACGCCCACTTCGCCCTGGCAGCCTACTTCTGCACCGCTGATGGATGCATTCGTGCGAACCACATTCCCAAACAGCCCTGCAGTAGCCAAAGCACGCAGAATACGCATATCGGTAAAGTGACGCGTTTCCTGCAAATGGTACAGAACCGCAGGCATAACGCCGCAACTACCACAGGTGGGAGCGGTCACTACCAGCCCGCCGGCGGCATTCTGTTCGCTAACGGCAAGCGCATAGGCATATACCTGTCCACGGGAACGAACGCTCTCGGAGTAGCTCATTGTCTTAATCATGAACTCGGCTGCCTTACGCCGTAAGCCCAAACCTCCCGGCAGCACGCCTTCCGCTTCCAGCCCTTCGTGGATCGCTTGCTTCATCACTTTCCACACTTCTGCCAGATAATCCCATATATCCTTACCTTCGCTTCGTTCCACATATTCCCAATAGCTCATTCCGTACTTCTGCAATACGGGAATCATATCGTTGATGTGGTGTAACTTATAGATGGGATTGGATACCTGTTCGTTGAAGTTTTCGTTAGCCAGCACACCCCCTCCAATACTGTAGACGGTAAAACGCTTCAGCTCACTCCCATCGGCAGCCAGAGCCCGAAAGAGCATTCCGTTGGAATGGAACTTTGGTTCGATCTTTGGCTCGAAAAGGATTGTAGTGGGATGTATGGGATTCAGTACGGATAAAATGGCGGCATCGGTCATATGCCCCTTACCTGTGGCGGCAAGGCTCCCATAGAGCGTAACCTCAAATGAGGCCACATCCAAGGCAGCTACCTGCTTACGGAATATCTCCGCCGCACGCATCGGGCCAATCGTATGACTACTGGACGGGCCGTGTCCGATGCGGTAAATCTGTTTAATGGTATCCATCATAGGGCTTTTCCTCCCTTTTGCCTAATTGTTTCCCTTCTTTGGGCTGTAAAGGTACAACATAATGGAGAAAGAATGGGGAGCAGTACGGCGCGCAGATCAGTGCTGCGCTTCCAATGCCTCGCTATCTTCTTCGGCGGAGAGCTCGTGCTCTAAGCGGAGCGTAATGGTAGTACTGTCGCACACGGCAGAGGGCCCGAAGTACTGAATGGGACCCGGATAGCGAAAAGCCACGCCCTTAGCCCAATCCGCTCTATGCGTTGCAAAGTAACGGAAGGGTTCTCCCTCCAAATCGACCGGTGTTTTGCGCACCACCGGTACCCGTCTGCCATCGCGCTCTTCCATCTGCATCATCGAAACGAACGGCACACCGTACGGGCGCCATTCTCCGGGGAAAGCAACCAAGTTACCCGCTGCCGCCATATAACCGTTGGCACCATTCAAAGCCAAGGCGACAGCGGTCAAGCCAAGCGTATAGCAATAGGAAGCATCAAAGTTGGAAGGCATAGAGGAACGCCCTTCATAGCCAAAGAAATGCGTAATAGCGGAGAACTTGCCGCCGTAACTTCCGCGCTCGCTGCGTTTTTTCAGTTCCTTAGCCACCAAGCGCGCCATCAATTCCTCGGTTTGCACGCGGCTCAGCTGTACATTGCCGTGCGGATCGCGGTCTAACATCAGCTGCCCCGCTACATCGTTAGGCAGCGAAAGGAACAGCTCCGCGCTCTCTTTGCTCAGTTTGCCCGCTACAAAGCGAATGGTCTCGCTCTTCTTTACAATCAGTATATTCTTTTCCTGCTCACGCAGAACCGTATTGAGTTCTCCGATGAGATGCTTCATTCGGGGCACGAATTCGATTAATCCTTCGGGAAGCAGCACCACACCGAACGGGTATCCGCTATCGTAACGAGCCACCACCGTATCGGCAATAGCCTGCACTATATCGTCCAGCGTTAAGCCCTTCGCCTGCACCTCCTCGCTAATGATTGCCATTGTGGGCTGCGTTTGTAGCGCACATTCCAACGTGAGGTGCGATGCACTGCGTCCCATCAGCTTAATGAAGTGCCAATATTTCTTCGCCGAATAGCAGTCTCGCTGAATATTGCCCACCAATTCGGAGTATACCTTGGCGCAGGTATCAAAGCCGAAGGAGGTTTCGATGTAGCGGTTCTTGAGGTCTCCGTCGATCGTCTTGGGGCAACCAACCACACAGAGCTTTTCTTCCTGCTCGGCATAATACTCTGCCAGCAACGCGGCATTGGTGGCGGAGTCGTCGCCCCCTATAATAATGAGCGCGGAAAGATCCAACCGTCGCGCAATGGTAATCACCTTTTCGAAGTCCTCCACCCGCTCTATTTTGGTACGATCCGAACCGATCATATCGAATCCACCACTGTTTCGGTAGCGATCAATCAGATCTTTGTGCAATTCGATGAATTGATGCTTGAGCAAGCCACCGGGCCCCATCAGAAATCCGTACAGACGCGATGCCGCGTGATGCGCTTTGAGTGCATCGTACACTGCGGCAATTACGTTGTGCCCCCCGGGAGCTTGTCCGCCCGAAAGGAGTACCCCGGCATTGAACGGACGACGAATACCGGCACGCGCTTCAGTGAACTCGAGTTGAAGCAGCGGTAATTGCCCCGTACGGGGGAATAGTTGGCGCAACACCTCACTTACCGGCTCCGGCAGCTCGTCATCACTTTGCCGCATCGAGCAAGAGCCTTTCAGCACAGCAGGTACCTCCGGCTTGTAAAACTCTCTAAGCTTATCTAATCGTATATAGGTCATCGTTCTGTTCCGTTAAATGCTATTTCTATGGCAAAGATATAGAGTGCCGATTACATAACGATGAAGTTCCCTCTTTTGTTCCATCCTTTACGGTTGTTTCTACGTAGTTTCTCAACTATTTCTACGTACCTTTTCTATAAATTCTTAAAAGGATTTATACAAATCTCTTAAAGGATTTATACGCGTAATTTAAACGATTTATACAAATCCTTTAAATGATTTGTCGGAAAGGTATAGTGAACCGATTGAGGATGTACGTAGAAGCGGTTGAGCTTCTACGAAGAAAAGAGCGAAAGGGTTCGATAAAGGCAATGCAGTGCAGGCAAATGCTTACCTTTGTGACCGCTTGGCGACGGAACGAATGAAGCAAGAGAGGATACAAGGCAACCCTATGGCGAACGCATTCCGGCGGAGAGCCGGTGTAGGTGTTGCTACCCTGCTCGCCGCGCTACTCTTATGCCTGCCGGCATCGGCTGTACGTTTGGTTCGATTGGATAGCCTTTTGCGCGAAACGGTCAGCCGTCCGCAGCCCGGAAGCAGGGTTGCGCCCAAAGCTCTTTTGGGAGCCGATTCCACAACACGAACCGATTCGGTTCCGCTCCCTACCGCTCCGCGCCCCGATACCACTGCCACGGTTGCTCCCGTTGCACCAAAAGAAAGCTCGGAAGAGCCCATTGTACTGCAGGACGTGGTACACTTCGCCGCGGAGGATTCCATCGTGCTGTTGGGGCAAAACGAGGTCTTCTTTTTCGGTCCCGGCAATGTGGATTACCAAACGAACAAGCTTAACGCCAACTTTATGAAGATGCGTGTGGACAGCTCCGAGGTGTTTGCGCGCTATGTACTGGATAGTTTGGGGCATCCCACGGCGTATCCCGTCTTTACGGATGGCACGCAACAATTCGAAACGGAGACGGTTCGCTACAACTATAACACGCAAAAAGGGTACATCACCGGCGTACTGACCCAGCAGGGCGAGGGTTTCCTTTCCGGCGATCAGGCTAAGCGGATGCCCGATAATACAATGTATTTGCAGGGCGGACGCTTCACCACGTGCGATAACCACCTAAACCCGCACTTTTACCTACGTATGAGCCGCGCCAAAGTACGACCGCATAAGGATATCGTTACGGGACCGGTCTATTTGGTTATGGCAGGGGTTCCGCTCTACGTAATCGGGTTGCCGTTCGGCTTCTTCCCGTTCAACGAAAAACGTACCAGTGGAATCATTATGCCCTCCTATGGCGAAGAATCCGAAAAAGGCTTCTATTTGCGCGGATTGGGGCTCTATTTTGCCATCAACGACTATGTGGATTTGACCGTTCGGGCGGACCTTTACACCAAAGGCTCCTGGGGCGTAAATGCCGATCTTAACTATCGTCGGCGCTACATGTATTCGGGTCACTTTAGTGCCGGATACGTTTCCACTGTTCGTGGCGATCGGCACATCAAAGGCGACTTCTCCCAAACGCGGGACTTTAACGTCAATTGGTCGCATACGCAAGATCAGAAAGTGGATCCGCTGCGTACCTTTTCGGCAAGCGTAAACTTCTCCACCAGCAGCTATAACCATAATTCGGAAGATACGCGCTTTGATCCGGATAAACGGGCTCAGAACACCAAGGGCTCCAGTATAAGCTATTCGCGCCGTTTTACCGAAATTCCGCTCACGCTCTCCGCCTCCTTCAACATCGACCAGCGCAGCCGCGACTCCACCCTATCCGTCACGCTGCCCAACCTATCCATATCGCTCAGTACGGTCTATCCGTTCAAGCGCAAGAAACGTGTGGGCAAAGAGCGTTGGTATGAGAAGATTTCGTTTTCCTACAACGGATTGCTGCGCAACAGCATCACCACAAAGGAAAACCTAATCCTCAAATCCAATTTGATAAAGGATTGGAAGAACGGAATGCAACACACTATACCTATTTCCGCTTCCTTCGATCTGTTCAACTACATAAAGGTAACGCCGAGCTTCAACTACAACGCAAGTTGGCACACGCAAAAGATATACCAAGCCTACAGCGATAGCCTAAAACGTGTGGTGGATGCCGATACCGTATACGGCTTCTATCACGTGCAGGACTTCAGTACCGCCCTTTCGCTTTCTACCACTTTGTACGGTTTTTACACGCCGTGGCGCATCTTTGGCAACAAAGTAAAGATGATACGCCACCGTATGACTCCATCAGTGAGCGTGAGCTATCGACCGGACTTCGGCACGCCTTTCTGGAAATACTACGAAACGCTGCACTATACGGATGAAAACGGAGGCGAGCACGAGGAGATCTATTCACCGTTCCAGCGCGGTCTGTTCAGTCCACCCGGGCGAGGGAAACAGGCAATGTTGAACTTCTCGGTAGGCAATAACCTCGAAATGAAAGTGAGGAACTCGCGCGACACCGTAGGAGAGGATCGAAAGATTAGTCTTATTGACCAATTCGACTGGCGAACGAGCTACAATATGGCAGCCGATTCGTTCCGTTGGAGCGATATTGGCGTTAATTTGGCACTTCGCTTTAGCCGACGCTTCGTAATCCGTTTGAGCGGTAGCTTTGATCCGTATCTGTACGATTGTACCGTGGATGCCAACGGAAGGGTATATCCGCGCCGCATCAATAAGCTCCGTATTGCCAACGGGAAAGGCTTTGGGCGGCTAATCGGTACCGGAACCGGATTTAACTATACCTTCAACAATCAAAGTATTACCCAAATCTCTACCTTCTTCAAAGGACTTTTTGCCAAGAAAGAGGATAAAGGCGCGCATCCCGATGAGGGCGATTTGCCGGGAAACAATACCGAGCCGATGGGTGATATGCCCTCAATGCCGCAAACAGGACGCGAGCCGGGCGGCAAGCCCGATATTAAACGCTCCGGAGGAAAAGGCGTTAGCCGAAACGACATTAGTAGCGACGGCGTAAACGTGTACGACGAACACGGATACATCAAGCAGGATATCCCGTGGTCCTTCTCCGTTAACTACAGTATGAACTTAGCGTGGGATAGGCAGAACTTCAACCCGGAAAAGAAAGAATATCCCTACAAATTGACGCATAACCTCAGCTTCCGTGGCGACTTGCAACCGACCAAGAACTGGAGCTTCTCCTTTGATGCAAACTACAACTTTGATCAGAAGAGAATTACCAATATGACCATTTCCGCCACCCGAACAATGCACTGCTGGCAACTAACTGCTAACATTATTCCGGTAGGTGTATACAAAAGCTATATGGTAACCATCGGTGTATCCTCACAGATACTGAAAGATCTCAAGTACAATCTAAGCAATACCAAGCAAGGTGCTAACGATACCGGCACTTGGTACTAATCATTGAAACAAATAAGATGGAACAACAATACAGACGCAAAAGCATTTTCAGCATGTTGCCACCGGCAACACTGAACCTAATTATTATCAATACCCTGCTGTGGCTGGGAGAACTGGTGCTGCTTCGCTATGGAATCAGCTTGGTGAATCTATTCGGTATGCACTATTTTGAGGCACCAAGCTTTGGCTTTTGGCAACTGATCAGCTACGCCTTCTTACACGATGAAGCAAGCTTTTCGCATCTTTTCTTCAATATGTTCGCACTCTTTATGTTCGGCGGACAGGTGGAACGAATGTGGGGCAGCGGACGCTTTTTGCTTTTCTACGTAGTTTGTGCCCTCACTGCAGCGATAACGCAGCAGGCAGTTTGGTACTTAGGGCTACACGACGTGGCACTTATGAGCGCAGGCTATGCCACAGAGCAATACGTAACCATAGGAGCTTCCGGCGCCGTCTTTGGCTTATTGCTCGCCTTTGGTATGCTGTTCCCCAACGCGGTTATCTATATGTTTTTTATCCCCATTCCCATCAAAGCCAAGTACTTTGTTATATTCTACGGGGTAATTGAGCTTTTGCTCGGAATAAAAGGTATGCAAACGGGAGTGGCTCACTTTGCTCATGTGGGCGGAATGATTGGTGGACTCGTGCTTATCCTACTCTGGCGTAAAAGAGGAAGAATAAGCGGACCGTACAATTAACTATGCAAAAACGAAGCTCCGTAAGGCAGATTGTTTGCGGTTATCCGCTTATTACAAGCTGCATTGTGCTTTATGTGCTGGTAGCACTCGGTAAGTTTGTGTTGCGGGTAACACGGCTTGGCGGGGCATACGACATAGATTCACTCTTTTGGCTCAATGGCTTTATGAGTGATTTTGTACGGCGACCGTGGTGCTTTCTTACTTATATGTGGTTTCACAACGATGTGCTTCACCTCGCCGTCAATATGTTCGTGCTATATCTTGCGAGCAAAGCGTTTCTCACTCACCTAACTAAGAGACTTCTTCTATATGTTTTCGTACTCGGCGGTGTAGTGGGAGGAATGCTTTATCCGCTTCTTTTCGGATTAATCCACCTGATGGGCGGACGCTCATTTCCATTACCACTATTAGGTTCCAGCGGAGCCGTGCTGGCGGTTGCGGGCACCATTGTTTGCTACGTAAGCCGGGGAACGCGCTTTCGTATAGGGAAACGCGCCTATTCACTTGGTCAAGCCGGGCTACTGTTGGCAATTCTCGCCTTTTATCCTATACTATGGGGCAATTGGGGCGGGGTAATTGTTCATCTCGGCGGCATAATCACCGGAGCCGTCTGGGGCATCGTATTACGCCGTAATGAGCAGAGATTGCTGGCTCAGGAGCAAGCCGATGCGCGTTCCGCAAACGAGGATAAAGCAAAACGTAGCGGCTATAACGCATTAGGAGAGGAGGAACGCAGTAAACTATGGTAACTACAACGAACAAAGCATCAAATAAAGGCACGCCTGCAAAGGGCAAACGAGTTAACTACGCCGGTATGCTTTGGCGGCTGATCCGTATTCTGTTCAGCTCCGTACGCAGAGTACTCAACTTACTGTTTGCACTTCTGTTGTTGCTCTCCGTATCCGCACAAGTCATATCGCCCGAGAGTACTACCATCCCCGCATTCCTGGGAATGGCATATCCGTTCCTTTGGGTAATTATATGCCTCTTTGCCGTTTATAGCCTTATACGCCGAGCGCGCGGTTATTTCATTGCCAATTTGATTCTACTGGCTGCTGTGTCGCCAACCACTTTTACCTACCTTCCGGTGCACGAAAGCAAGCCAATAACGCCTACTCGGGACGAAATAAAGGTTTTGTCCCTTAATACGCAGGCATTCGGTTACGAAAAGCATCTTCCCGGTAAGCCCAATCCCGTTCTTTCCTATATAAAGGAGAGTGGCGCGGATATTGTTTGTCTACAGGAAGCACTACTGATTGACCGGCAAAAGGGCTATGTATCCGAAGCAACGCTCAAGAGCTTCCTCCCCCAATTTCCCTATATTGACCGCCACACAGCTCAGCCGAGCGGCGGCAGTAGCCTAATCCTGCTCTCAAAATATCCGATCGAAAACGCCCGTCGTATCCCGCTCTCTTCCGTATTTAACGGAGGAATGGCGTACGTGCTGCGTATTGGGAGCAAAAAGCTCACTGTAGTTAACCTGCATTTGGAGTCGTTCCGCCTCACCAATCGGGATGCAGAACGCTATCTGGAGCTGGTAAAAGGTGCTGATACGCAAGCGCTACGCGATCAAATGGGGCAAAAGCTTGGAACCGCTTTCCGAAAACGCGCTGAACAGGTGGATGCGCTCCGTATGGATCCCGCATTTACCGATAGTAAATATCTGCTTATTGCGGGGGACTTTAACGATACTCCCATATCTTATACCCGTTATCGTCTTGCCGAAGGACGTACGGATGCTTTCAGACATAGCGGATCCGGCTGCGGTTTTTCCTTTACCTATCACAAAATGAGCTTCCGTTTGGACCACATCATTCACAGCAAAAACATCCGTTCGCGCTACTGCCGTGTGGACAACATGGCGCGCATTAGCGACCATCAACCCATTTCGTGTTACATAATGCTTGAATAACATACAAACAACTATGAAAAACAATCAAAAAGCCCTTGGACTTACCTTGGGCATTGTTGCATCTATCTGCTTTGGGCTTATCCCCCTTTTTACCTTACCGATAATGAAGCATGGTATGCACACACCATCCATTCTTTCGTATCGCTTCCTTCTAACGGCGCTATTTCTTTTCATCCTCGCAAGAGTAAGACATATTTCTCTTCGCGTAACACGCAAACAATTACGCATCCTAGTGCTACTGGGGCTTATCTATACCGGTAGCGCTTGGGGCTTGCAGATAGGCTATCTCTACCTGACCAGCGGTATTGCTACGGTAGTACACTTTACCTATCCGGTGTACGTGATTATCCTAATGCTGCTTATTTATAAGCAAAAGCCGCATCCGGTGACAGTTGTGGCAATTGTTGTTGCCTTTTTAGGGGTAGCATCTATAGGGGGGCTTTTCGGCAGTTCCGAACCTATTTCCACAAAAGGATTTGTCATTGTTGCACTCACAGGCATAGCTTACGCCTCCTATTTGGTGATTGTAAATAAAAGTGCCGTCAAAGAGCTGGGACCAATACCTCTCTCTTTTTGGGCGCTACTGTCCAGTAGCATATTTTTTCTGCTAATCAGTTTCTCTTCCGGGTGCTTGCAGTGGGTTACCGAACCTACGGATTGGCTTTTGCTGATAATGCTTGCGCTAGTTTGTACGGTAATTGCGAATATTCTTACGGTGGAAACCATCAAACTGGTAGGCTCTACGATTACTAGCGTATTGGGGGCTATTGATCCGCTCACCGCTGTGCTTGTCGGTTACTTTGTATTTGATGAATCGCTAGATACGGTACGCGTTCTCGGTATTGCGCTAATTGTGATCTCGGTGCTACTTATCGCTTTGGGCGGACGTATAGCCTACATTCTCAAAGTATACGCACTGCGCCATCGGCACCACTAATTGAGGAGGTACAACAATGAGAGAGTTGTACCCGAAACATAAGCTATTGCGTTCGCACCGGAGCGTCTGATGGCTCGTTACTTATAGGCGTCTGACAACTTAGGTATATTCTGCCGACCTCACTACCCTACTGCTCGTTCGCAAAAGGTATATACCTCTGATGCGAAAGGTATATACATATCCATCGAAAGGTATATACCTTTCAATTCATACCTATATACCTATTGAAACGAAGTGATTATTGCCTTCTACAGAACTTTTAGCCGCGCAAAGCGAAGGAGTATGGTTTTATCGCCCACTCCGGGGAAGCGAATCACCGCGCGTCGGTCTCCCGATGTACCTTCCACAGCCAGAACATCGCCAATTCCAAAGATACTATGCTCCACCCGGGCGCCCGGTTCTAACGTATCCTGTAGTGGGCGCGGCATATGAGCCGCTTTCGGCGTACGCGTTGCTGCCTGCCGGAGGGGAGTTGGTTCCGCCTGCTTTGGCGTTTCCGTAGATGGCGGCATAGGCATTGTTTCTATTTCCCAATCTGCCGTATAGGTGTACAGATCCATCTGCTCCCTATCCAATTCTTTAAGAAAAAGCGAGGGCATTCGGAATTCCGTATTGCCGTTGATCATGCGGATGCGTGCCAACGAGAGCGTGCACCGATTCATTGCGCGCGTCAGAGCTACATAAAAGAGCCGTCTCTCCTCCTCCACATCGCTGCGTTCTACACTCTTCTGTGAGGGGAAAAGCCCTTCTTCCAAACCGGTTATGTATACCTCCCTAAACTCCAAACCCTTGGCGGCATGTACCGTCATCAGATTGACCCTATCCTCATCTGTATCAGTTCGTTTGCCACGATCCGTATCCATATCCGTAACGAGTGCCACCCCTTGCAGGAACGCATTGAGCATTTCCTCGGAAGTAACCTTTCTGCCCTCAGCCAAAGCAGTTTCCAAATAATCCGCCTCAAACTCGCGGACGCCCGAAAGGAACTCTTCTATGTTTTCCATTCGAGTGAGCCCCTCCACAGTAGCATCCTTGCTCAAATCGTCCTTAATACCGCTCTCCTGCAAAATGTGCTGCGCCCACATCAGGAAACCGCCTTCCGGTGCCTTGCGCAGATTGGCTATTAGCTCCAAAAAGGTACCGATCTTTTTCTTCAGAGCTTTGCCCAATTCGACGGATTCTGCATCTGAAAGAACCGCTAACGAAGTGGCATAGAGCGAAGAGGCTCTGTCGCGACTCAGCTTCATGAGTGTGGCTATACTTTTGTCGCCGATACCTTTCTTCGGATAACGCAATGCGCGTTCAAAGGCTTCGTTATTATCGGCGTTCACAATGAGCGTAAAATACGCCAAAACATTCTTTATTTCCGCGCGTGAATAGAAGGCTTGTCCGCCATAAATCCGATAGGGAATACCGCGCCGGCGCAACTGTTCCTCAAAAAGACGGCTTTGCGCGTTTGTTCGGTACAGAATGGCTATATCTTTATGTTGCAGGGTTTGATCCGCAAGAAGCCGTTTTTCGATTAAATCAACTACAGATACGGCTTCGTCCAACCCGCTGGTGTACTCTCTCAGAGCAATCTTTTCGCCGCGTCCGCGCCGGGAACGAAGCTCTTTTGGTATACGTTGCCGATTAAAGGATATCAACCTATTGCTCTGCTCTACAATATGTTCCGTAGAGCGGTAGTTATCTTCCAATTTGAAAACTTTTGCCCGCGGAAAGATACGTGTAAAGCCAAGGATGTTTTGCACGTCAGCGCCTCGAAACGAATAGATACTTTGCGCATCATCCCCAACGGCAAAAAGCTGTTGTTTAGCCTCTGCCAGCTTGCGAACCAATAGGTACTGCGCGGGATTTGTATCCTGAAACTCATCGATAAGTAACCAATCGATTTGCCTGCATAATGCCTCGCACACCTCAGGAAAGTCCCGTAGCAATACATTAAACTGATAGAGCAAATCGTCAAAATCCATCGCATTATCCGCCTTACAGCGTGCTGCGTAGAGGGCATACAGCTCATAGGTGCGCGGAATGGATAGATAGCTGTCGTAATCGCGGAGTATCTTATCGGCAGCATACATCTCCGGCGATATGAGCTGATTCTTAGCTCTTGAAATAGCACCAAATACCATCTGCGGCTTATAGACCGAAGCATCCAAACCCACCTCCTTTACCAATTTCTTGATCAAACTACGGCTATCCGCAGTATCGTATATAGAAAACTGAGACGTATAACCGAGATATGAAGCAAAATGACGCATCACTCGGGCAAACACCGAGTGAAAAGTACCCATGGGAATGCCGCGCGCTGCCGTGGAACCGACCAACCTCACTACTCGTTCCTGCATCTCGCGAGCCGCTTTGTTGGTAAAGGTTAACGCCATTATGCGAGATGCCGGAACGCCTTTCTCGATCAAATGCGCCAACTTGTACGTCAGTACGCGCGTTTTTCCGCTTCCGGCACCTGCTACTACCAGTGCAGGCCCATCATCATACAGAACCGCTGCGCGCTGCGCCTCATTCAGCTCACTCAAATAATCGATCATTTGCTCCGATTGCTCCGCTTCTTCCATACTTTTCCTCCGCTAAGATACGCACTTTCCCCCACTTTGCCCCTTTCACAAATGGCAATCGAAACTAAAGAATAGGGGTAATATGCCAGAAAAGTATCGTAATTCGCTTTGTATGGATATGGCTATTTCAGTAAGTATAAACGTATATAGTTAAGCGAGCTTATGGCGAGTGGAGGCGATGCCAATAAGGGTATCGAATATTTCGCCTCGTGATACGGTTCCGTTCACTACGGCTACCGCCTCGATAATGCCCTTGCAGACCGGCGTTCCGTCAGTCAGATAGAGATCTTGCCGGAAGCATAATTTAGCTCCGGATCGTTCCATTGCTAAGGCACTAACAAATTGATCTCCACTGCGAAGCGAGCGCAGATAAGTAAGTTCTACCTTGCGGACAAAAAGATCGGTTCCTTTGCGGTGGAGCGACTCAAAATCCTCGCCTAAAGTGAGAAGAAACTCGTGCCGCGTGTGTTCCATATAGTGAAGATAGTTGGCATTGTTCACCACGCCCTGGAGGTCGCACTCGTAGTCGCGAACCTTCATTTCGAGGCGATAAAGGTATTGCTGCTGTGATTTCATCGTTAATTTGCTTCTGAGATATTGCTTTTTGCGAGAAATAGGAGAGAGAGTTGTTATGCGCTACAAGTAGGTGAGGGTGAGCAGATTACCGGAACCGAATAGATCCTGCGCTACAGCCATTATATCCGCCGCAGTTACTTTGTTGTAATGCCCGGCAATTTCTTCGCGAGATTCGTACCGATTAAAAAGCATAAAGCTCTTACCCATACCGAGAAAAGCACTCTCGCGATTATCCTCCGATACGGCGGTTTGCCCCATAATCTGGCGTTTAGCAGTGCGCAATTCCGCTTCAGAGAGCGGCTCGCAGGCAAGGCGCTTCAGCTCGCGCTCTACCAGCTCCGTAGCTTCAGTAAGCCGCTCCTTAGCAGCACCGAAGTAAACAGAAAAACAACCGGTGGAAGCGAACGGCGTGTAATTGCTTTCCACCGAATAGACAGCGCCTAAATCTTCGCGAAGAATGAGGTTTAGACGTGCGTTCATGCCCCGTCCGCCCAAAATGTTGTTGAGAAGCGCCAGCGCGTAACTCCGGCGATCGTAAAGCGAATAGGCTTCGCAGCCCATAATGCGATGTACCTGATAGGTATCGAAGCGATGCGTAACCTTATCGCGAAGCATAGGTTTGGCACGGAAAGGTTGCTCATCGGCGTGCATTGTTTTCGTAGAAACTTGCGAGGGGAAGCTACGGAGCAGATAAGCGGATAGTGCTTGTAGATCCACTTTCCCACGAACGCAAAAAACCATCCGCTCGGGACGGTAATAGCGAGCCACAAAACCGAGAGCCGCCCGGCGCGTAATGCGCTCCAATGAGCGTTCGGTTCCCAAGATATTATGCCCTAAAGGCGTGGCGTGAAAGAGGAGATTTTCGAATTCATCGAATATCATCTCTGAGGGCGTATCCTTATAGCTGTTCAGTTCTTCAAGGATAACGCCTTTTTCTTTTACGATTTCTTCGTCCGGAAAGATGCTATTCTGCACCACATCAGTCATCAGTTGGATAACACGCGGAGCATGTTCCGCAAGGGCAGCCGTATAGATAAAAGTCTCTTCCTTAGTGGTATAGGCATTAAAATCCGCACCCACTTCCTCCATTCGATTAATGATACCGCGAGCCGAACGGAGCTTGGTTCCCTTAAAAAGCATATGCTCAATGAAGTGCGCCAACCCATGGTATCGCATCGGATCGTGACTGGAACCCGCCGAAACGATATAGCCCATATAAGCAACCGGCTCTTCGTCCGGACAATAGATAAGCCGCAATCCGGACGGAAAACGCCACGCTCGGTAGCCAACTGCCCCGGGAGGCGTTATCTCCACCGGTGCTGCGGATGAAACCGAGGTTGCGTTCTGTATCATAGCATCTTACAAGCAACAAAACCCCTGCCGTGAAGCAAGGGTTTTGTTCGTTTTGTTAAAGGAATAAAGGGATACTTATTCCTTAGTACTTTCTTCCGTTGCTTCGGGGGCGGCTTCAGCTTCAGGAGCTTTTTCGCCTTCTTCCTTGGCAGCAACTTCAGCACTAAGAGCTTCAGCCTCGGCAGCTTTCTTAGCAGCTTCTTCTTCCGCCTTAGCCTTTTCTTCGGCTTTTTTGCGCTCTGCTATAGCTTCTTCCTTCTTTTTGTTGATTTCTTCTTCAGCCGCCAAACGCTTCTTTTCTTCTTCGCGCTTAGTAGCTTCGTCCTTACTGCGTACAGCGTCTAAGCGTTGCTGACGTTTTTCCTTCCATGCTTCAAAGCGTTGTTCTGCGGTAGCTTCGTCAAAAGCGCCTTTCTTAACGCCTCCCATAAGGTGCTTTTTGATTAAAACGCCTTCACGGGATAGTATGTTCCGCGCTGTATCGGTGGGTTGTGCGCCCACATTCAGCCAATAAAGAGCTCTATCGAACTTCAAATCTACTGTAGCAGGATTGGTATTGGGGTTATACGTGCCTATCCTTTCAATAAACTTTCCATCTCGTGGAGCCCTGCTGTCTGCCACTACAATCTGATAAAAGGGATATCCCTTCCGTCCGTGGCGCTGCAATCTAATTTTGGTTGCCATTTAATTGTTCTCTATTCGTTTCTCTTTATTTAATAGCTTGGCAAAGGTACTACTTTCTTTTGAAACGGACACTTTGCTACCACAGAATCGGCTCGATGCCCCTTTCCTGCAGGTAACGATTGGCTTTAGTGAAGTGCCTGCATCCAAAAAATCCTCTTGACGCGGAAAGCGGTGAAGGATGTGGCGCGCAAAGGATTAGATGTTTTTCCGTCGGGATGAGCCCTGCTTTGCGCTGTGCGTAGGCGCCCCACAGCATAAATACCAGCCCCGTCCGCTCGCGTGCTAACGACCGGATGGCGGCATCCGTAAAGGTTTCCCATCCGTGTCCGGCATGCGATGCCGCCTGACCGCGTGCTACCGTGAGCGAACTATTGAGCAATAACACGCCCTGCTCCGCCCATGGGGCCAAATGTCCACCCTTAATGATTGAGGGTTTACCGGTATCGCTCTCTACTTCCTTTAATATATTGCGTAAACTGGGCGGAACCGGTTCGCCAAAAGGAACGGAGAAAGCCAATCCCTCCGCGGCTCCCGGCGTATGGTACGGATCTTGCCCAAGGATTACCACTTTAACGCTATTGAATGGCGTAGCATCGAATGCGCGAAAGATGAACCGCCCGGGGGGATAGCACTCCCCTGCTGCATAAGCCTTGCGAACAAAATCGGTCAGTTCGGTAAAATAGAACCGGTCAAATTCGCCTTTAAGCCGCTCTTTCCACTCCTCGTTTATCCGTACTTCCATAAATAATCCTCCTTACGCTGACGCTTTGCAAAGGTAGTACATCTTCCTCTTCAGCGTGACATTATGGCACAAATAACCATCTATTTACCTCGGTTCTACCATATTTTTCCTTCCAAAGTGCAAGAATTTACCATTTCGTAGCATAATCGTAACCGATAGATTATCAATAAGGTGTATATTTGCAGTGCATGGGCATGGTGCGGCATGGATGGTACTACTAACCACAAGCCGCTAAGCCCCCCAAACAAGGAACAAAACAATTATAGGACCAGACTAAAAACATTATGAGTATGAAGTTCTTTTTCCGATCTGCTCTTACTGCGCTTGCCGCAGTAGCAGCACTCTCTTCCTGTAATAAGGAGGATAAGGCGTGCCCCGTCGACACGCGAATGGTGGGCAATCAGCCGATCACTTTGAATTCCAACATCCGCATCAATCCGTTGAAAGCGCATGATGCCACTTGGGACGCAAACGATAAAATCGGCGTGTATATGGTTGCCAACGGAGTAGCGCTTGATCAAGCCACTCCCGAACAACTCTATTACGAGAATAAGGTCTATACCACGGCTGCCGGTGGCGAAGGTACGGTTCAGTTCAAAGCTGCTACCGATGCCGACAAGATGTTCTTCCCGAAGAACGAAGCCAAAGTGGATTTTATCGCTTTCTGGCCGCAAGCTACGCCCGTTAGTGCTAACAAAACCATTGACATCAATACGGCTGGCACGCAGCCCGGCTTAGATTTGCTCTATAGCAATTCGCTTAAAGGCAAAAACAGTACCGCGGTTATTGGTGACCTCGTACTCACTTTCCGCCACGTACTCTCCGCCGTTCGTATCGAACTCCGCAACGCAGATAATACTCCGCTGACCGGTGCCACGCTCAAGCTTGAAGGATTCAAAACCAAATCGGTATTCTCGCTCACAACCGGCATGCATAGCAACATTGATACGCCTGCCGATATGACACTTACCGAAAACAGCAGTAAACCGGCTCAGTTCAATGCGTTCGTTATCCCGCAAACCCTCACCGGCGCTAAGATTGTGGTTACTGCCGCAGGCAAAACCTATTCCTACAAAATAGCCGACAATACAAATTATGCCGATGGAAAGCGCACTACCTATGTGCTGAAGCTGAAGGACGGCTCGTTGGTTGAAGTTCCCGGATTCAACGGTACTATTACCGACTGGGACGATCTTGACCCCATCAACGGCGAACTTACCCCCGATAATCCCTCCTCTACCCTATCCGTAGAAGGCATTGCTCAGGGGCAAACCATAGATGTACCCGCCGAAGCTGCCGTAAAGAGCTATGCGGTTACCACCAACGCACAAACGTGGAGCGTAGCTTCATCCGACGAAAACGTAGTAGTAGCCTCCAAGAACGCCAATAACGTCAAATTGGATATAAAGGAAAACACTACAACCAACGCACGCACCGCTACCGTTACCATCACCTATTCAGTAGCTTCTGTAACGCGTTCCGGCGAAACGAAGAGTTTCTCCTTTACCATTAATCAGGCTGCCAAGCAGGACGAACCCACAAAAGAATTAGATGGTGGATTAGCCGCAATACTGGCTAAATATCCCGGCGCAGGAACGATCACAGAGGATGTTACAATTCGTGTTGTGCGTATCAGCGGTAAGGACAATATGAACAGCTTATCTAACCTCTATTTAAGCGATAGTAAAGCGGGAGTAATGGTTCGGCTTAAAGAAAAGGCAACGAAGGAGATGAATGAATCTATCCCGATGAACAAGATTATCTCAATCAATCTGAAGAATAAATCATTTACTCTCTATAATTCGACTCAGCAACTCAGCCTTTCAATAAACGATCTTGTAATCACTGATGAAGATTTCATTCTTGAGCCTATCGTATTTGACACTCCGGAAGAACTTATTGCCCGTCGCACAGAGATGAATAACCGCTTAGTTACGCTTCGCGACGTTCAGTTCAGCGGATGGAAGGAAGGGAACGTATATAATCCAAATCCGAGCAAAGGGACCTACCACGCTAAGTTGGAGAAGAGCGTGGCAGAAGGCGCTTCCGGCATAGCGGCGGAAACCAGTAAATTCGCGCCTTGGATTAACGATGCCATGCCCGGGGGCAATGGTTCCATCACGGGCGTATTCGTTGCCAGTGGCGATTTCAACAATATTTGGTACCGTATACTTGACGACATCCAATTCACGGGTGCCCGCAAGTAATAGTCGGGTACACAGTATCTAATCGTACAAGGGAGAGCTTCCGGCGGAAGCTCTCCCTTATTCTTTAGCAAAAGCACCTACCGAGCACTGCCGCCTACTACCGATCGGAGCTTATCAGAATTTATCGAAAGCCTACCTACCGCACCACGCACTGCCACCTACCCCACCACACGCTACCGCCTACCCCACCACACGCTACCGCCTACCCCACCACGCACTACCGCCTACCCCACCACACGCTACCGCCTACCCCACCACACGCTACCGCCTACCCCACCACGCA